>JAOAHY010000006.1 GCA_026414995.1 Caldisericia bacterium
GTTTCAAAACTTATTGAGTAGGTGAAAGAATGAGAATAATTATATCTCTTGAATGCACTGAATGTAAAAGAAGAAATTATACAACAACAAAAAATAAAAATAATGATCCTAATAGATTAGAATTAAAAAAGTATTGTCCATGGTGTAAAAAACATACTCTTCATAGGGAGGTGAAATAGGCCCGTAGCTCAACTGGCAGAGCACCGGTCTCCAAAACCGGTTGTTGGGGGTTCAAGTCCCTCCGGGCCTGCCATTTTTATCATGAGTGAGAAAAAAAGTATTATTCAAAGAATTAAAAATTTTTTAAAAGAAGTAAGGGTTGAATTTATAACAAGAACTACTTGGCCTTCTAGAGATAGGTTGTTAAATTCTTTTGTAACTATTTTGATTTTTATAATATTCTGGGCTATATTAATTGGAATTTTTGATATAGTATTTGCGGAATTTCTAAGTTTTATTACTTCAATATAGTTTAATATGAAAAAAGAAGATATCGTAGAAGAAAAAGAAAAAAAACAAAAAAGATGGTATATTGTTCATACTTATTCAGGTATGGAAGAAAAGGTTAAAAAAAACCTTGAACAAAGTATTGATGCTCACAATATGCATGATAGAATATTTAGAGTTGAAGTACCTGTAGATTGGAAAGTTAAGTTAAAAGATGGCAAGAGACAAATTGTTCCTGAAAAGGTTTATCCAGGTTATGTTCTTGTCGAAATGATAATGGATGATGATACATGGTATGTTGTAAGAAATACTCCAGGAGTACTTGGTTTTGTTGGAGGTGGGGGAAAACCAACCCCACTTACAGAAGATGAAGTTAGAGTTATAATGAATAGAATTGGAATTGAAGAAGCAAAAGCTCAACTGACCTTTTCAATTGGTGATACAGTTAGAGTTATAGGAGGACCTTTTGACCAAATGATTGGAAAAGTTGAAGAAATTTATGAAGAAAAAGAAAAAGCAAAAGTTAGACTCTCAATATTTGGTAGAGATATACCAGTTGAGATTGATTTTATACACTTAGAAAAAATATAAGGAGGTTTATATATGGCAAAAGAGGTTGAGGCAATAATAAAACTTCAAATACCTGCTGGCAAAGCAACTCCAGCACCACCAATAGGTCCAGCTCTAGGTCAAAAAGGAATTAATATTATGCAATTTTGTAATGAATTCAATCAGAAAACTAAAGATCAAGATGGAATTATTTTACCTGTTATAATAACAGTTTATAAAGATAAAAGTTTTACATTTGAAATTAAAACTCCTCCTGTTTCAGAACTTATAAAAAGAACATTAAAAATTGAAAAAGGTTCAGGAGAACCAAATAAAAATAAAGTTGGAAGATTAACTAAAAAACAGATTAGAGAAATTGCAGAAAAAAAATTAAAAGATCTGAATACAGATGATATTGAAGCAGCAATGAGAATTGTTGAAGGCACAGCAAGAAGTATGGGAGTTGAAGTAGAAAGGTAGGTGATATAGAATGAGTAAGAGATATGAGGCGCTTCTTTCAAAAATTGAAAAAGGTAAAACTTATGATCCAAACGAAGCATTTAAACTTATTAAAGAATTAGGAACTGCAAAATTTGATGAAAGTGTAGAGGTTCATATTAAATTAAATATTGATCCAAAACAAACAGATCAAACTGTTAGAGGTTCTGTTCTTTTACCACATGGTATAGGAAAAACAAAAAGAGTTCTTGCATTTGTTAGAGGTGATAAGATTAAAGAAGCAGAAGAAGCAGGAGCAGATTATATAGGTGACCAAGAAATAATAGAAAAAGTTTTAAATGGATGGTTCGAGTTTGATGCAGTTGTGGCAACTCCTGACATGATGCCTGCAATTTCAAAACTTGGAAAAGTTTTAGGACCAAGAGGTTTAATGCCAAATGCAAAAGCAGGAACTGTAACACAAGATATTGGAAGAGTTATAAAAGAGATTAAAATGGGAAAAATTGAATTTAAAACTGATAAACTTGGAAATATTCATTCTGTAATTGGTAAAGTAAGTTTTGAGGAAGATAAACTTAAAGAAAATTTTATTGCTTTAATTGATGCTATATTAAAAGCAAGACCTCCATCTGTGAAGGGCCAATATATTAAATCTATTTATATAACTACTACAATGGGCCCTTCTATTAAATTAGATACTCTTAAAGTTTTAAATTTAATTGGAAAGTAAGCCTAAGATAGTGGGTGCCTTTTGGCTTAATGTTTATCGCCCACCGAGGCAGGGAAAACTAAAAAGATTTTCTTGTCCTTCGGTGGAAGGACTTTTTAATTTTTAGGAGGATAAGAGATGATAACAAAAGAAAAGAAACTTGAACTCTTAAATGAAATAGAGAAAAAAATTGATGAGACAAAAATTATAGTTTTTACTACTTTTAATGAACTACCTGTTTCTGAAATTTTACCTTTAAGAAGAGATATAAGATCTAAAAAAGGTGAATTAAAAGTATATAAAAACACTTTACTGAAAAAAGTTTTAGAGAAAAAAGATATAAAACTTAATGATTCTATTTTTACAGGAACTACAGCAGTTGTATTTGCATATGAAGATCCATTTCAGATATTAAAAAGTGTAAATGAATATTTAAGAACCCATAGAAAAAATTTCGATATTAAGGGAGGAATTTTTGGGAGAACAATATTATCAAAAGATGACATTAACTCTCTTTCAACTATTTCATCAATTAATGAAGTATATGGAAAATTAGTTTATTCACTAAAATCTCCATTGATGAGAATTTCATTAACTCTTAAATCTCCAATAATAAGGCTTATAAATGCCTTAAATGAGATAAAAAGTAAAAAAGAATAAAGGAGGAATTAACAATGACAAAAGAGGAACTTTTAGAAGCAATTGAAAAAATGAGTGTAGTTGAACTTGTTGAATTTGTTAAAGCACTCGAAGAAAAATTTGGTGTCTCTGGAATGCCTATGGCAGTTCCTATGGCAGGAATGCCTCAAGCGCAGCAACAAGCAGCAGCACAAGAAGTTGAAAAAACAACATTTGATGTAGTTTTAACTAGTGTAGGTCAAGCAAAAATACAAGTTATTAAAGTTCTAAGAGAAGCATTAAATGTTTCACTAAAAGAAGCAAATGACCTAGTTTCAACTACACCTCAAGTTATAAAGAAAGGGTTAAGTAAAGAAGAGGCAGAGGATCTTAAAAACAAACTCTCCGCTGTTGGCGCAACAGTGGAAATTAAATAATTTGAACCCCGAAATTTTTCGGGGTTCTTTTATATTAAATTGGAGAAATTATGGAGATAAAAGAAGTTATTAACTTCAATAAATTTATTTTTTCTAATTTTGAAATACCTGATTTATTACAATTTCAAAAAGATTCATTTTATAATTTTATTAATAAAAAAATACCAAAATTACTTGATGAAATATCACCAGTTGATACACCAAAAGCTATGGTTGAATTTTTTGATCCAAAAGTATTTCCTCCTGAACTTTCAGTTGATGAATGTAAAGAAAGAAAATTAACATATGCAGGAACTTTAAAAGCAAAAGTTAGAATAACAAACAAAAGAACAGGAGAAATAAAAGAACAAGATGTTTTTTTGGGAGAGATTCCTTATATAACTCCTCACGGATCTTTTGTTTTTAATGGTGCTGAAAGAACAGTTGTATCACAATTGATTAGAGCACCAGGTGTTTATTTCACAAAACCATCATCTGCTCATTCAGGAAGAGTTATTTTTGAAGCAAGATTAATACCAGAAAGAGGTACATGGTTTATATTTGAAGTTGAATCTACAAATACTTTAGTTATTAGATTAAATAAAGGCTCAAGAAAGCTTTACTTTCCAACTATATTAAGAGTTTTTAAAGAATTGAGCGATGAAGAGATAATGGATCTATTTAGAGAAAAAAGAAAAATAAAAGTAAATATTTCTGAGCTTGAAAAAAATCTCCCATGTACATTAGCAGAAAATATTTATGACCCAGCTACTGGAGAGATAGTTTATTATGATGGAGAAGAAGTAACAAAAGAAAAAATTTCTACACTATACGATTTAGGCATAAATAATTTAGAGATTTATAAAGATGTTGTTGATATAATTATTAAAAAAACACTTGAAAAAGATAATAATAAAACACAAGAAGATGCCATATTAGATATTTATAGAAAATTAAGACCTGGAGAAAGAGTTCTTTTAGAGTCAGCTAAAAATTTAATTTATGTAACATTTTTTGATACAAAAAGAAATTATCTTTCTGATGTTGGAAGGCATAAAATAAATCAAAAATTTGGATTAAACCTTAAAGACAATATTGTTACATTTGATGATATAGTCGCAATTATAAAGCATGCAATTAAAATTAAAAATGGATTTGAAAAATTAGATGATATAGACCATCTTGGTAATAGATATGTAAGAGGAGTAGGTGAATTAATGGAAGTCAACATGAGATATGGACTTTTAAGAATGGTAAAAGTTATGAAAGGTAGAATAAGCACCTACTCTGAAGATATGTTTACAGCACAACATCTTGTTAATTCAAAGCCGATTACAGCATCACTACAAAGTTTCTTTGGAACTGGACAACTCTCACAATTTATGGAGCAAACGAATCCTCTTTCATCTTTAACACATAAAAGAAGACTCTCTTCTATGGGGCCAGGGGGATTAACTCGTGAAACTGCTGGACTTGAAGTAAGAGACATACATTCATCTCATTATGGAAGGATTTGCCCGATAGAAACACCAGAAGGTCAAAATATCGGTCTAATCAATTCATTAACAGTTTATGCAAGAATAAACGAGTATGGATTTATAACAACTCCATATAGAAAAGTAATAAATGGTAAATTAACAGATGAGATTGTATATCTTGAAGCACTTGAGGAAGAAAATTATTATATTGCACAGGCAAATACTCCAGTTAATAAAAAAGGAGAGCTATTAAAGGATAATAAGGGAAATATTTTAAATGATGGTTATGCAACAGGAAGATATAAAGGTGAAGTTATTGAAAAAATTCCATTAGAAAAAATTCAATTCATGGAAATTTCACCGCTTCAAGTTTTTTCTGTATCAGCATCATTAATTCCATTTTTAGAACATGATGATGCAAACAGAGCTCTTATGGGTTGCAATATGCAAAGACAGGCAGTTCCTCTTCTTTTTCCTGAACCACCAATTGTTGGTACTGGAATGGAAAAAATTGTTTCAAGGCATGATCCAAGTATTGTTATTTCAGAAATTGATGGAAATGTAAAAGAAGTATCTGGAGATAAAATAGTAATAAAAAATAAAAAAGAAGAAAGGATTTATGAATTAAAGAAATTCGCTAGATCCAATCAAGATACATGTATAAATTCAAGACCAATTGTAAAAAAAGGTGATTATGTTAAAAAGGGTGATGTAATAGCCGATGGTCAAGCAATAAAAGATGGCATTTTATCTTTAGGAAGAAATCTTCTTATAGCTTATCTTCCATGGAGAGGTTATAATTATCAAGATGCTATATTGATTAGTGAAAGATTAGTAAAGGATGATGTTTATACATCAATCCATATAAAAGAATATATTACTACAGTAAGAGAAACAAAAGCAGGACCAGAAATTTTAACAAAAGATATACCTAATGTTGATGAATCTGAACTAAGAAATCTCACTGAGGAAGGTATTGTAAGAATAGGAGCAGAAGTTAAACCTGGTGATATTCTTGTAGGTAAACTTGCTCCAAAAGCTGAAGTAGATACATCTCCAGAATCTAAAATTTGGAGAGCAATGTTTGGTGAAAAAGGAAAAGATGTTGTTGATAATTCTTTAAGACTTCCACCTGGTGAATTTGGAACCGTAATTTTAACTAAAGTTTATTCAAAGGAAAAAGGAGATGAACTGCCAGTAGGAATTGAAAAACTTGTTAAAGTCTTAGTTGCTCAAAAGAGAAAGATAATGGTTGGAGATAAAATGGCTGGAAGACATGGAAACAAAGGAGTTGTAGCTGCAATACTTCCTGAAGAAGATATGCCTTTTAGAGAAGATGGAACACCAATTGATTTAGTTTTATCACCACTATCTGTTCCATCAAGGATGAATATTGGACAGACACTCGAAACTATGTTAGGATATGCTGCATATAAATTAGGATTAAGAGTTGAGATTCCAATTTTTTCATCTCCAACAGAAGAAGAAGTTCAAGAATGGTTAAAGAAAGTTGGTTTAGATATTTATAGTAAAGAAACATTATATGATGGATATACTGGTGAACCATTTAAAACAAAAGCCCTTGTTGGATATGCATATATAATGAAACTCAACCATCTTGTTCTTGATAAAGTTCACGCAAGATCAACAGGAACTTATTCGCTTGTAACTCAACAACCTCTTGGTGGTAAATCTCAATTTGGTGGTCAGAGATTAGGAGAGATGGAAGTTTGGGCTCTTGAGGCATATGGTGCAGCGAATTTGCTTCAAGAGATGTTAACTGTAAAATCTGATGATATTGAAGGAAGAAGAAAAGCATATGAAAGCATAGTTAAAGGTAAAGATATTGAAGAAGTTGGAATACCTGAATCATTTAAAGTTTTAGTAAGAGAACTAAGAGGCTTAGGTATTAATATAAAGACAATACCTGATTTTGAAAAGAAAGAAGAAAAAAAAGAAGTTAAATTTTTCCTACCAACCAGGAAAAGAAAAAATAAAAAGAAAGAGGTGAGTCAATGATGGTTGAAAGATCTAAAATAAGAAATGTTTCATTAGTTGCCCATAGTGGCGCAGGAAAAACTTCTTTAGTTGAATCAATGCTTTATCTTTCAAAATTTATACAAAAAAAAGGAAGTGTTGACAAAGGGAATACTGTTTCAGATTTTGAACCTGAAGAGATAAAAAGACATATAAGTTTATCAACATCAGTTATTCCTATTAATTGGAAAGGTTATAAAATAAACATACTAGATACACCTGGTTATGTTGAATTTTTATCAGAAGTTAAAGGTGCGCTACTTGTTTCTGAGGCAAGTCTGATTCTTGTTGATGCTACTTCCCATGTAGAAGTTGGAACTGAAAGAGTATGGGAATTTGTAAAAGAGGAAAATTTACCAACTGCTTTTGTTGTAAGTAGAATGGATAGAGAAAATGCTAATTTTAAAGAGGCAGTTGTTAGTATCAAAAAATTTTTTGGTAATGATGCAGTTCCAATTATGATTCCAATAGGTGAAGGTTTAAATTTTAAAGGATACATTAATATAATTACTCAAAAAGGTAAAATTTTTGATAATGGAACATACAAAGAAATTGAAATACCTCAAGAATTAAAAAATGATTTTGAAACATATAAGAATGAATTAATTGAAAAAATTGCTGAAGTTGATGAAGAATTTTTAAATAAATATTTAAGCGAAGGAACTTTACAGGAAAAGGATTTGGTGAGAGGTCTTCTCTTAGGGGTAAAAAGTAGAACCCTATTTCCAATACTTTTATCATCAAGTATTAATGATATTGGTACTGAAGAAATACTTGACTTTATAATTAATGAATTCCCAGAGCCATATCTAAATGAAAAGAGGTTTGGTTTTGATGTTAAAACAAATGAGGCTGTTGTTAGAAATTTTGATGAGAATCTTCCATTTTCAGGTCTTGTTTTTAAAACAATAATTGACCCATTTGTTGGAAGAATAAATTATATAAAAGTAATAACTGGTAAAATTATTCCTGATTCTAAAGTATATAATGTGAATAAAGATCAAGAAGAAAGAGTATCTTCAATAGGATTTATTATAGGTAAAAATCAAGAAAAAGCTCAAGAAATTAGAGCAGGTGATATTGGAATTATAACTAAATTAAATGTTACTTCAACAGGAGATACATTAACTCAACCAGGTTTTAATGTAAAATATAATTATTTTGAAATACCATACCCTATTATTTCATATGCTGTTGAACCAAAGAGAAAAGAAGATGAAGATAGATTAACATCTGCACTTTTTAAAATGGCAGAGGAAGATCCAACCTTTATTGTAGAGAGAAATGATATAACTAAACAGTTAATAATTAGAGGTACTGGAGCAACCCATATTCAGGTTATACTTGAAAGAATTTCAAGAAAATTTGGAGTTGAAGTTAATTTAAAGAAACCTGAAATCGCTTATAAAGAAACAATAAAAGGAACTGCAAAAGCTGAAGGCAAATACAAAAAACAGACTGGTGGACACGGTCAATATGGGCATTGTTTTATAGAAATTAATCCTCTTGAAAGAGGAAAAGAGTTTGAATTTGTAGACAAAATATTCGGTGGAGCTATTCCAAAACAATACATACCTGCAGTTGAAAAAGGTATAAGAGAAACAATGAAAGAGGGAATAATAGCAGGCTATCCAGTAGTTGATGTTCAAGTGATACTATATGATGGTTCATATCACCCAGTAGACTCCTCTGAACTCGCTTTTAAAATTGCTGCTTCAATGGCTTTCAAAAAAGCTTTTGTTGATGCTAACCCTATTCTTTTAGAACCTATATTAGAAGTTGAAATTAAAGTTCCTGAAAACTTTTTAGGAGATGTAATATCTGATTTAAACACAAGAAGAGGAAAAATACTGGGCATGGATTCTGATAAAGGAATTTCAATTGTAAAAGCATTGGTTCCTGAATCAGAAATGTTAACTTATGGATTAGATCTTGCTTCAATAACTCAAGGCAGAGGATATTTTACTGCAAAATTTTATAAATATGATGAAGTTCCTCAAAAGTTAGCAGAAGAAATTATAAAGAAAAGGAAAGAAGAGTTAGAAAAACAATAGGAGGTGAATATATTTGATTCAAAAGAAATTTGATGCAATTGAAATATCATTAGCATCACCTGAAGATATATTATCCTGGTCTCATGGTGAAGTAAAAAAAGCAGAAACTATTAATTACAGAAATTTTAGACCAGAAATGGAAGGACTTTTTTGTGAAAGGATTTTTGGTCCAGTAAAAGATTATGAATGCCATTGTGGAAAACTTAAAGGTGTTAGATATAGAGGCCTTGTCTGTGAAAGATGTGGAGTTGAGGTTACTACGTCAAAAGTTAGAAGAGAAAGATTTGGACATATCACACTTGCTTCTCCAGTAGTTCATATTTGGTATTTCAGATCAACAAATATAATTCCAGTATTACTTGATATGTCAAAGAATGATGTAGAAAAAATAGTTTATTATGCTTCTTATGTTGTTTTAGATCCAGGAAATTCTCCTTTAAAATATAAACAAGTAATTAATGAAGAAGAGTATAGAGAATATAAAGAGAGGGGATATAACTTTATAGCAAAAAGAGGTTCAGATGCAATTTTAGAGTTATTAAAATCCATTGACCTTGAAAGTTTAAGAGAAGAGTTAATGGAAGAGATAAAGAGATCTTCAACTAAGCAGAAAAAGACTTCAGCAATGAAAAGACTTGATTATGTAGAAGCATTTTTGAAATCTGGAAATAAGCCCGAATATATGGTTTTAACAGTTCTTCCCGTTATACCTCCTGATTTACGACCTCTTTTGCCTCTTGATGGTGGAAGATTTGCATCTGTTGACTTAAATGATTTATATAGAAGAGTCATTAATAGAAACAATAGGTTAAAAAAGTTAATCGATGTTAATGCTCCAGAAATAATGTTACAGAACGAAAAGAGAATGCTTCAGGAAGCAGTAGATGCATTACTTGATAATACTCATAAAATACATCCAATTATTGGTTCACATAATAGACCTCTTCATTCATTATCTGATATTTTAAGAGGTAAACAAGGAAGATTTAGACAGAATCTTTTAGGAAAAAGGGTTGATTATTCTGGTAGAAGTGTAATAGTTGTAGGACCAAAATTAAAACTTGATGAATGTGGTTTACCAAGAAATATGGCACTTGAACTCTTTAAACCATTCTTAATGCACAACCTTGAAGAGACAGGTATAGCACTAAACTTAAGAAGCGCAAAATGGATGATTGAACAAGCTGTTAAAGATCAAAATAGTCCTGTATGGAAAGTACTTGCTGATACAGTAAAAGATTATGTCGTACTTTTAAATAGAGCACCAACGCTTCATAGAATGAGCATTCAATCATTTAAACCTGTCCTTGTAGATGGTGAAGCAATTCATATTTCTCCTTTGGTTTGTCCCCCATATAATGCAGATTTTGATGGTGATCAAATGGCAGTTCATCTTCCTCTATCTATTGCTGCACAAACTGAAGCAAAATATTTACTTTTATCGAAATATAACATTATCTCTCCTGCACATGGTAAACCAATAACTCTACCTGTACAAGATGTAGTTGCTGGTTGTTATTATTTAACGAAAGAGAAAAAAGGTGAAAAAGGAGAAGGTTTAAAGTTTTATACAATAGAAGATCTCAACGCAGCATTAGATGAAGGAAAAGTAACATACCATACTATCATTGATTTTTATTGGAATAAAAGATGGATAAATAATACAACTGTTGGTAGAGTCATATTCAATAATCTGGTTAAAGAAACACTTGAAGATGAAAACTTTGAATTTTTTGATAGGGTAATAGATCAAAAAACAGTAAACGATCTTTTCTTCCAAGTATTTAAAAAATATGGATTTGAAAAAACAGCAAAACTTTTAGATGAAGTTCAAAAACTTGGTTTTGAAATTGTTACTCTTTCAGGATTAACAATTGGAATGGATGATATGGTTATACCCAAAAGAAGAGACGAAATAATTAAACAAGCAGAAGAAAAAGAGAAAAAATTAAGAGAATTTTATGAAAAAGGTTTAATGTCTGAAAATGAAAGGTATAAAAAAACAATTGATGTTTGGTTGAAAGCAGGAGAAGAACTTGTTAATGAAATATTTGATACCTACAATCCATTCAATTTCTTACTCCTTATGGCAATTTCAGGTGCAAGAGGAAAACCAGAGCAAATTTTACAAATGGTTGGAATGAGAGGGCTTATGTCTGATCCATCTGGTAGAATTATTGAGTTTCCAATTAAATCAAATTTAAAAGAAGGTTTGTCTGTTCTTGAATACTTTATATCAACACATGGAGCAAGAAAAGGTTTAGCCGATACAGCTTTAAAAACTTCTGATGCAGGGTATTTAACAAGAAGACTTGCTGATGTTGCCCATAAGGTTTTTGTAAAATATGAGGATTGTGAAGTTGTTCCTGTTAAACCAATAGTTATAGGTGAAAAGGTTATAAAGAGTTTATACAGACAAATTGTAGGAAAAGTTGCAGCAAAAGATGTTATTGATCCAAATACTGGAGAGATAATTGTTCATGAAAATGAGGAAATAACAAGAGATAAAGCTCTTGAAATTGAAAATAAAAATATTGAAATTGTTTGGGTAAGGAATTTTACAGATGGAATTGAAGTTGAAGAGATAAAAGAAGGTCAAAGAATTATTGAAACTCTCGAAGAGAGGATTCTTGGAAGATATGCAGCAGAAGATATTTATTCACCGAGTGAAAAGATTGTGAAATATAATATTGAAACTGAAAAACCAGAAGAAGGATTTATAGCAAAAGATATTGTAGACGAAAAACTAAATATAATTGCAAGAGAAGGCGAAAAAATAACAACTGAATTATTAAAGAAACTAATTGATAACAATATTAAAGAGATATTAATTAAGATACCATCTAAAAGAGAGTTAATCGTTAAAAGAGGAGAAGAAATTGATGAAGTTGCAGTAAACAAAATTAAAGAATATGGTATTAAGAAAGTCAAAATAAGATCAGTTCTTACATGTTCTTCACCAAATGGAGTTTGTGCTAAATGTTATGGAAGAGATCTTTCAACCGGAAAACTTGTAAATTTAGGTGAAGCAGTAGGAATTATTGCATCTCAATCAATCGGTGAACCAGGAACTCAATTAACATTAAGAACTTTCCATACTGGTGGAATTGCAGCTAAAGATATCACTTCTGGTTTACCCAGAGTTGAAGAATTGTTTGAAGTAAGAAAACCAAAAGGAAGTGCAATAATTTCAGAAGTTACAGGATATGTAACAGTTAGAGATGAAGAGGATGCAAGAAAAATTATAATAACACCAAGAACAAGAGAAATAGCTGTTAATATTTATGAAAAATTAATTGAAAAATTAAATAATTTAATGTCAGTTGACTCAAATTTAACAATAACAGATCTAGATTTAGATAGAGAAACATTAGAAGTTTTAACTGAAGCTAAAATAGAAAAGGTTAAAGATATTTTAAATTTAGAAAAAGAAGAGTTAATTAAAAAATTAATTGGAAGAGAAACTATCTACATAGTTCCCTATGGTAAGACATTAAGAGTTCAAAATGGAGATTATGTTAATGTGGGTGATAGATTAACAGAAGGACCTCTTGATCCTCATAAAATTTTCCAAATTAAAGGTTTAAGAGAAACAGAACAATATCTATTACAGGAAATCCAGAAAGTTTATAAAAGTCAAGGTGTTACAATAAATGACAAACACATAGAAATAATATTAAGAGAATTAACAAGAAAAGCCATAATAATTAATCCAGGGGATACTAAATTTTATCCTGGTCAAGAAGTTGAAAGAAGTGAAGTTGAAGAAGAAAATAGAGTTGCTAAAGCAGAAAGTAAAAATCCTGCAACCTATAAAATTTTATTACTAAGATTAACCAAAGCAGCTCTTTCTGCAGATTCTTTCTTATCAGCATCTTCTTTCCAAGAAACTACTAAAGTACTTGCTGAAGCAGCAATCAGTGGAAAGATAGATACATTAGAAGGACTAAAAGAAGCAATTATTGTAGGAAGTATGATACCTGTTGGAACTGGTTTTTCAGAGTATGATGGTATAAAAATTATTGAAAAGAAGGAATTAGTTGAAGAAAGGGAGAGTGTTTAAAACTCTCCCTTTTAATTTTAAAAAATGAAGGGTACACTTTTTAATATTTTTACTGTAATCTTAGGGAGTATTCTTGGAATTTTAATTGGTAGTAAATTTCCAGAAAGAATTAAAAAAATTGCATTTGATGGTGTAGGGCTTTCATCATTGACTCTTGGAATTATGCTCTCATTAAAAACAGATAACATAATAATAATGGTATTCTCGATTCTTTTAGGTGGAATTATAGGCGAACTAATAAAAATTGAAGAATTTTTAAATGCAATTGGTGATAAGATTAAAACTAAAATAAAATCAGACTCTCCATTTACTGAAGGATTTATAACTTCAACTCTTGTTTTTTGTGTAGGTTCTATGGCAATAATTGGTTCAATTAATGAAGGTTTAACAGGTGATGCTACAATTTTATATACAAAATCTATTTTAGATGGGGTAACTTCAATTGCTTTATCTTCAACTTTAGGAATAGGTGTAATGTTTTCTGTATTTCCTATATTGATATATCAAGGGGGTATAACTGTTTTATCAACGTTAATTAAAGAACTGTTTACAGAACATACTATAAATATGATTACAGGAGTTGGTGGAGTTTTGATAATTGGTATAGGATTAAATTTACTAGGATTAAAAAAGATAAAATTATCAAATTTTTTACCATCTCTAATAATTGCATTTATTTTATCTCTTATTATCAAATAAACCTCTTGAATTTTTTAAAAATTCTAATATACTTTTAATTTGATGTCGGGGCGTGGCGCAATTTGGCTAGCGCGCATGTTTTGGGTACATGAGGTTGGAGGTTCGAATCCTCTCGCCCCGACCATTTCGCGCCCATAGCTCAGTAGGATAGAGCAACGGACTTCTAATCCGTAGGTCGCAGGTTCGAATCCTGCTGGGCGCACCATGGTGGACGTAGCTCAATTGGTTAGAGCGTCGGACTGTGGATCCGATGGTTGCGAGTTCGAGTCTCGTCGTCCACCCCATTAGCGCCTATAGCTCAATAGGATAGAGCAGCGGAGTCCTAATCCGCAGGTTGCAGGTTCGATTCCTGCTAGGCGCACCATAAGTAAGTCATGATTATTATGAGGTGGGTCGTTAGCTCAAATGGTAGAGCACCTGACTCTTAATCAGGGTGTTACAGGTTCGAGTCCTGTACGACCCACCAAATTACGCGAGGGTGGCGGAATTGGTAGACGCACTGGACTTAGGATCCAGTGGGCAATAGCCCATGCGGGTTCGAGTCCCGCCCTTCGCACCAATATAGATGAAAAAGAGATTTGATATAAAGAATAAAAAAAAGAAAATATTAAAATTTCTTATTTTTTTTATTGTTATACTAATTATTTTTATAATAGGATATTTTAAATTTATTAATTGGTGGCGAAAAGAATCACAAATTGCCGCTAGAGTTGGTAATGATATTATAACATATGAAGATCTTGAAAATAGAGTATTATTGAATCTTGGTTTAGAAAATATATACTCATCTGCATTTCAAGATAGATATCTTACAATAAGAAAACAAATTCTCGAAGAAATTATTGAAGATTCTCTTGTTATGAAATAT
Source organism: Caldisericia bacterium (assembly GCA_026414995.1). Lineage (NCBI taxonomy): Bacteria > Pseudomonadati > Caldisericota > Caldisericia > Caldisericia bacterium. Next base: position 14,398 of record JAOAHY010000006.1, read on the forward strand.
GCAATTGAAAAAGGGTATTCCGCACCTCAAAAAATAGAGGGTTTTGATGAATATACAGAAAATGATAAGATTAGAAAATTTTATGTTTCTATGATTGAAAATGAAATAATGAATGAAATATCTAAAAAATTAAAAGAAGAAGAACTTTTAAAATATTATAATGATAATAAAATAGAATTTATAAAATTAAAAGCTCAAGTAATATACATTAGTTCAAATAAAGGAGATCCTGATTATTCAGAAAAAGAAAAGAAAATCAATGAAGCTTACACCAAGATTTTAAGAGGAGTACCATTTGAAAAAGTTGTACAAGAATATTCTGATGAAAAAGAAAACAATGGAATAACAGAATATTTTGATGTATTTAAATATATAGGACCAGTAAATGAAGTTATTTTTAATTTAAAAATTGGCGAAATTTCAAAACCAATTATAACTATAAAAGGTTTTTATATTTTTAAAATATTAGATAGAATTGAAGGATATGAGAAATTTAAAGATGTTATTAAAGAAAGGTATTTAAAATATAAAACAAACATTGAACTTGCTAATTTAAAGGAAAATTTAAAATATGAAAATGAATCAATAATACAATATGGTAATAAAGTTGAAAAATTAATTAATTGGTATAATAAAGTTTTATTAGGAAAAGGAGGATAATTTGAACATTACAATTAAAAACTCGGAAAAGAACAAAGTTAATTATGAGGTATCATTTGAGAGAGAGGAAATAGAAAATGAATATAGAAATATATTAAATTATTATTCAAATAAAGTAAAAATTCCTGGTTTTAGACCTGGTAAAGCACCACATAATCTAATTAAGAATATTATAGGAGAAGATATTATTCTTGATGAGATTAAAAAAAGATTAAGAGATAAAGCTCTTGAAAAAATATTTAATGATATTAAAAATTTATTTCCATCAGTAGATATAAATTTTAGTGATTTTAAAATAGAAAATCCAGTTTTTTTTCTAACAACCTATTTAATACCTGATATTAAAACTATAAATTTAAAAGAAATTATTGATGAATTAAAAAATGTAACAGAGGAAGAAATTGAAAAAAGAATTAATATTATAAAAGAGGAAATGAAAGAATTTATTCCCAAAGAAGGTTTAATTGAAAAAGGAGACTATGTAATATTAAAATATAAATTTCAAGATACCAATGAAGATAAAGAAATTTCCTTTATTGTTGGTGAACATAAAAATTTGATCGAAGATTATATTTATGGAATGAGAATTGGTGATAAAAAAGAGATTGATATTCAAGGTAGTAAAATGATTATTGAAATTATAGAGATAAAAACTCCTAAATATCCTGAATTAGATGAAAAGTTTTTTAAGGATTTTGAAGTATCTAATTTCGAAGAATTTAAAGAAAAAGTTAAAAATAATATTATAAGAGAAAGGTTTAATGATGAATTTCTTGAATCTTTTATAAATAATAAATTAATTGAATTAAACGACTTTTATGTTCCTAAAACATATATTGACGATGAGACAAATCATAAAATAGAACATTTTAAAGAAGACTTATTGAAAAGCGGTTTAACTCTTGAAGAATTTCTTAAGGCCAGAAATGAAACTTTGGAAGATTTGAAAAGTAGTTTTGATAAAAGCTCAGAAAATCAGATAAAACTTGATATTATTTTAAGTTTACTTTCAAAAGATTTAAATGTTTCAGATGAAGATATCAAAAATTATTTTCCAGATAATTATCAATATATCATACAGGATAATGAACAAAAAGAAAGAGTTGAATCATATATTAAAAAAGTTAAATTAATTAAAAATTTAATTGATGAAATAAAGAAAATTGGTGGAGCAGACGGGATTTGAACCCGCGACCTCATCCTTGCGAAGGATGCGCTCTCCCTCTGAGCCACTGCCCCTAAATTATTTATATGATTGTTAATTTCTTTTAAAATAGTGGCGGAGAGAGCGGGATTCGAACCCGCGAGGCGGGTTTTAACCCACCTACCCGCTTTCCAGGCGGGTGCCTTCGGCCACTCAGCCATCTCTCCTAAAGTTTATTATATTAAAAAATTAATTTATGTAAATATTTTACTTTTTATGCTTATTTTTAAATAAAGTTTCACTATTTTTAACCTCATGATTTGGTATACCCTCTATGTACTCTTTAATAACTTTAAAAAATCTTTTATGGAATAGTATAAGATTTATTAGAATCCATATTAAAATTATAACCCTTAAATCTTCATAATAAATTATTGCAATTATGAAGGGAGAAAAGGTAACAGGCGCTTGTAGTGTCATTAGAAAAGTTTTATTGTAATAGAAAATTAATATAAATACAAAGATAATGTTATATATGATAAATATTTTTTCATTAATATAATTTGCTTTAAACAAATAAAAGAAAAATGACCATTCAAAAAATAGATCAATTTGAAAATCAAATTTACCAAGTTTACCTTCTATATTAAATATTCTAGCTAGAAATCCATCTAAAATATCAGTTGTCCATCCAAATAAAATAGAGTAAAAATAAAGATGAAAATTAAATATATCAAAAACACCAAGATATATAATAAATAATCCACTTAAAATTCTCAAAAATGTAAATATATCAGGTAACATCTTTAACATCATTTTTATTGTATAATAAATAAAAGATTTTTAAAGGAGGTATTATGATTAGAGTTAGATTTCCTCCATCACCAACTGGTTTTATGCATATAGGAAATGTAAGAACAGCTCTTTTTAATTTTCTTTTCGCAAGAAAAAACAATGGAAAATTTATTTTAAGAATAGAAGATACTGATAAGGAGAGATCCAAAAAAGAATATGAAGATGATATAATTGAGGGTTTAAAATGGTTAAACTTAAACTGGGATGAGGGCCCAGATATAGGTGGTCCTTTTGGACCATATAGACAATCAGAAAGATTAGAAATTTATAAATTTTATATAGATAAACTTTTGGAGGAAGGTAAAGCATACTTATGTTTTTGTAGCGAAGAGGATATTGAGAGAGATAGGGAAGATATGCTTAAAAAAGGTCTTATGCCTAAATATTCAAGAAGGTGCAGAAATTTAAATAAAGATGAAATAGAAAAAAAATTAAAAGATAATTCTAGTCCAGTTGTAAGATTTAAAACACCATTAGATGGGGAAGTTGTTGTAGAAGATGAATTGAGAGGAAGACTTACTTTTCCAATTGAAAATTTAGATGATTTTGTGATTTTGCGTTCAGATGGTATGCCAACATATAATTTTGCTGTTGTTATTGATGATGCATTAATGAAGATCAATTATGTAATTCGAGGAGAAGATCATCTTCATGGAAACACACCAAGACAAATTTTGCTCTATAAAGCACTAAATTTCCCATTACCAAAATTCGTTCACTTACCAATGATACTCGGTGAAGATCATACCAAACTTTCAAAAAGACATGGCTCTGTTTCGTTAAGAGATTATAAAAATGAAGGTTATCTACCTGAAGCTCTCGTAAACTATATGGCACTACTTGGATTTTCGCCTAAGACAAAAGAAAAAGAAATATTCTCTCTTCAAGAATTAATAGATGAGTTTAGTATTGAGAACCTTTCAAAAAGTAATGCCATATTTTCTCCTTCAAAAATAAGATGGATGAATCATAAATATATTGAGATGTTATCTATAGATGAACTTTTGAAAAGAATTAAAGATTTTTATAAAGATAGTGATTTAGAGATTAAAAATGATGATTGGTATAAAGAATTTTTAAGACTTATGAGAGATCATATATTTGTTCTTAGTGATATAAAAAAGTTAGTAAAAGAAATATTTGAACCTGAAAAATTATCAGATGAGAAAATTTCTTATTTAAGAGAAAATAAGAATTTAATTCTAGAGTTTTATGATGCTATTGAAAAATTTGAAAAATGGAATGAAAATAATATTTTAAATTTGATCAAAGATATAGGGAAAAAGCTTTCTCTCAAAGGAAAAGACCTTTATCATCCATTAAGAGTACTTATAACTCATCAAGATCAAGGACCAGAAATTTATATTTATATTTATCTTCTTGGTAAAGATAAAACACTAAATAGAATTGAGGAGGTATTAACTATTTTATGATAAAAGTTTATAATACTATATCAAGAACAAAAGAAGAATTCATAACAAGAGAGAAAAATAAAGTTTATATGTATGTTTGTGGATTAACTCCTGATAATTATCCACATATTGGTCATGCAAGACCACTTGTTATTTACGATACAATAAAAAGATATTTAAAATTCAAAGGTTATAATGTGAAATATGTTCAAAATTATACTGATATAGATGATAAAATAATCAAAAGAAGTTTAGATTGGGGGCTTTCTCCAAAAGAAATTGCAGAAACATTTATTAATATGTATGAAAAATATATTGAATTATTAAATATAGACACTGAAGGCAATATATATCCGAGAGTTACTGAGCACATAGATGATATTATAAAAATGGTAAAAGACCTTCAGGATAAAGGATATGCTTATGAAACAGATACTGGTGTTTATTTTGAAGTTAATAAATTTAAAGAATATGGAAAACTATCAAATAGAAAAATTGAAGAATTACTTAAAGGCGTAAGAATTGAAGTAGATGAAACAAAAAGAAATCCTCTTGATTTTGCCTTATGGAAAAAGGCAAAAGAAAATGAGATTTCATGGAATTCACCATGGGGAAAAGGTAGACCTGGATGGCATATTGAATGTTCTGTAATGTCAATTAAATATCTTGATTTTAGTTTTGATATACATGGGGGAGGCATAGATCTAATTTTTCCACATCATGAAAACGAAATTGCACAAGGAGAAGCATGGAAAGGAGATAAGCCTGTTGTTAGATACTGGTTACATAATGGATTAATTACAATTAATAAGGAAAAAATGTCTAAATCACTTGGAAATATCTTAACAATAGAGGATATTTTAAAAAAGTATGAGCCAGAAGTTCTAAGAATGTTTCTTTTATCATCTGATTATCATTCACCAATTGACTATTCTGAAGAAAAAATGGAGAAAACAAGAAATGAATATTATAAGATAAGAGAATTTTATTCAATTGTACAAAATTTTGAAAAAGAAAAAGATTTGGAAGACGAATATTCTAAAAATATAATTAATTCTACTTTTAACGAGTTTATAGAATTTATGGATGATGATTTTAATACTCAAGGAGCAATTGGTACAATATTTAAATTAATTAATAAATTTAATTCCAATGAAATAAAAGGAGAATATAAACTTTTAAAAGAAACATTAGATAAAATGTTAAATATTCTCGGAATTAAAATTTCGTATAAAGTTGTTGAAAATTTAAAGGAAGAATTGATAAAAATATTGAAACAATTCAATTTTTATACACTAGATGACGAAAATTTAGAAGAAAATGAGTTAATAAAAAAAATAATAGATGAAAGAAAAAAATTAAGAGAGAATAAAGAGTTCAAAAAATCTGATGAAATTAGAGATAAATTGAATCAATTAGGTTATGAGATAAGGGATGGAAGAAGAGAAACAATTGTTTTTAAAAGATAATTATATAGTTTTTAACAAAAACGAAATATTAGAAGCAATTAAAGAAAATAAGCTTCTAAAAGTAATTTTTAAATATGGCTATAAAAATAGCGAACTTGAAAATACATTAAAAAAATATGGAATTCCAATATCTATTAAAGATAAAGATTTTTTTAAAAAATTTTCAAAAAATGTTAATTTTATAGGTTATGTTTCACCTATTCAAATAAATTCAATAAATGAAATAGAAATAAGTAATGATTCTTTTTATGTATTACCTTTAAATATAGAAGATCCACATAATCTTGGTGCAATTATCAGAAGCGCTGAAATTTTTGGAGCCAAAGGGATTATTTTACCTAAAAGAAGAGGCTCACTGATAACTCCAACTGTAATTAAATCTTCAACTGGTGCAATTTTTCATTTAAAGATTTTTGAAGTAAGTGGAATTGTTAATTCTATAAAAGAGTTAAAAAAAAGAGGTTTTTGGATTATTTCCCTTGATATGAAAGGAAATATTGAACTTCATAAGTTTAGTTCCCCTAAACCATTTATTTTAATTACTGGTGGTGAAGATAAAGGTATCAATCAAAAAGTTTTGGAAGAAAGTGATTATATAATAAAAATTAAAACATATGGAAAAACTGAAAGTTTAAATTCATCTGTTGCATTAGGTATTGCTCTTTATGAATTGACAAAATCTTAATCAATAAAATTCTTAATATGATTTATTTTAAAATTATTTTCTGATTTATATTCAATGCCAATAAAATCAAATTTTATATTCTTATATTTCTTTTGTGTTGATAAAAGATATTCAAGTGCTAATTTTTTATAGTTATATATTTTCTTTTTTGTTATACTTTCTTCTGGTAAAAGTAAATTTGATGAACTTTTGGTTCTAACTTCAATAAAAATTATTTCGTTATCTTTTTCAGAGATTAAATCTATTTCTCCAAATCTAGTTCTGTAATTTTTACAAATTATTTTGTACCCTTTATTCTTTAAATATTCTGATGCAATCTCTTCGCCTAGATTTCCTAAAATTTTCCTCTTCATAAAAAAAGAGCCCCTCCTTTATGGAGGGGCTTAAAATTTTCTTAATTTAATCCTTTGGATAAGTAATTGTCACTGTTTTTGTATTTGGATCCCAGTCAACTTTACATCCAAGATTTTCAGCAACAAATCTTACAGGGAGCATTGTTCTTCCTTGAATAATCATTGGAACAACCTTTGGGTTATTCGGATCAATTGGAGTATTTACTCCATTTACTCTTGCTATATTTTTTCCAATCCATAGTTCAATTGTGGTTAATTTTAATGAAACAGTTACTTTCTTTTCGTTTGCATCCCATCCTACATTTGCTCCAAGTGGTTCAGCAACCCATCTTATTGGAAGTAAAGTTCTACCTTCAATGATTTGTGGTGGTACATCTATTTCTTGTTCTTTATCATTTACAAGCATTATTTTATTGCCAATTTGGAGTTTTAATATTATTTTCCTAATATTTATTTCACCAATTTCTATATTTGCTTTTATTTCATTTAAGTCTGGATCTTTTAAGACAAGATTTGATAATTTAAGTTGTGTCTTTCCTAATTTTAATGCCTTAAATTTAAATTTTATGATTGTTCCTTCTCCACTTATTCCTTGAACTTTTCCTGTTCTTGAAACTCCTATAATTATTTCCCCTTTATCTTTATTTATATTCTTTAAAAATAAAGTCGAGGCACCATCTTTTTTGAGAAATTCACCTTCGATTATATCTTCTAAATCTAAATATTCCTTATCATATGTTAAAGTAAAACCAAATCCGTATAAATTATCAACTTCTTTAATAATTATTGGAACATCGAATGATGAGTTAAGATCTGCATTTATCCCATTAACTAAAATTTTAGTTCTTGTTGCAAGAACAACTTTTAATGAAATAATCTTAATTAAATTAGGGTCTCCCTTAGATTTAATTTCAAGATCAATTTTCATCTCTTCTCCAATTTTAGCTGTTATCGGAGGAGTTACTTTTAATTCGAAACTCTTTTTTTCTTTTGAGTTTAAATTTAATTCTTTTGGATAGATTACCTTCCAATCATAAACATTTGATACTAAATTTATTTCATAAATATCATCTTTTGCACCTTTATTAGAAATAGTTAAATTAAATATTATTTCAACCCCAGGTTTAGTAATTTTCTCAATTGAATCAGAAGTTAAAGAAAATGCAAAATCTTGTAGTTTTTCACCAAAAGGAGAAATAATTCTAACAACATTATGAAATAGATCTGCTGCATAAATCATACCATCCTGTCCTATAAATAAATGAGCAAGTTCATAATATCCTCTTGGTGTTGAGCCTAAAAAAGTTCCATCAATCTTAAACATTTGAATTCTTCCATTTTCAGTATCTGCTACATAAACAACTCCTTCTTTGTCAACAGCAACTCCTGTAGGAAACCAGAATTTTTCTAATGCTCTTCCTCCTCCTTTTCCAATTTTTAATAGTAATTTACCATTTTCATCATAAACATCTACATAATGATCAAAAGTTGCGACATAGATGTTATTATTTGAATCTACTGCAATAGCATTAGCTTCACCTTTAATCTGAAATTCTTTTAAAATTGTTCCGTCATTTGGAGATATTGCATAAACCATAAAATTTCTTGTTACAACCCAAATTCTACCTTTATTATCAAATGCCATCTGATATGGTTGTAATATTGTATCCTTACAATTTTCTAATACTTTTTTAAAATTACCCTGTAAATCAAATACTGAAATTGGTGCGCCTTCAATTCCAGATGAAACATAAACCTCATTTTTACCACATAAAACGCCACCAATTGCTGCAAAAGGTTTATCATCTGAAATTCCTTTTATTTTTTTCAAAAATTTTCCCTCACTATTGAATATCGCAATTTCGCCTGTGTCAGAAAAGTTTGCCCAATGTGCTACCCAAATATTTCCAGAAGAGTCAACAGAGGCAGAAATTGGATTTATTAATCTCCCTTCTAATTCATAATCATAATCAATTTTATTTTTAAAGTTTCCATTTTTATCAAAAACTGTTAATCTTGTTGTTCTTGGCCAACCAAATGGATTTCCTGGTCCATAGAAATATCCTGCATCAAATGTGTAAACATTTTCTTCTTCATCAACTGCAACACCTGCTGGTGTTAAAAACTCACCTGGTTGAAGTGGAATTCTTGTTCCTCTTTTACCAAACTTCAAAATAAAGTTACCATTTTTGTCAAATTTTTTAATACAAGGATTTAAAGGTGTTCCTAAACCTCTATCTACGATATATATGAAATTACCTTTAACTTCAATATCAAATGGGTAAATAAATTGAGTATCTCCTGCGCCTTTTCCACCAAAAGAGAAGAGCACATTTCCATTTTGATCAAGTTTAAATATTTTGCAACTTTTAGCATCCACAACCCATAAATTGTTTTCTTCATCAAAACACATACCTTCTGGATTTTCTATTTCTACAACTTTTATTACTTTTAAAAGCTCTCCTTTGTTTGTAAAAATTTGAATTCTAGAATTTAATTGATCTGAAACAAATATTTTTCCATCTTTTGAGACCGCAATACCAGAAGGTCCGTTAAATTTTCCTTCAGCTGTTCCTTCTTCGCCAAATACAAGTAACACATCTCCAAGTGGTGAAAATTTTACAATATAGTTATTAAAGAAATCAGCAACATAAACATTCCCATTATCATCAACATCTAAATCAGCAGGATATTGAAGTTTTCCATCACCAAATCCAAGTTCTCCAAATACTTTGATATGTTTCAAATTTTTATCAAGAATATGTATTCTACCATATGATGTGTCTGAAACATATAGTAATCCCTTTTTAAATTTCATTCCTTGCATTGGAAAAGAAAGTTCAGATTTAAAATCGCTTTCAACAGTGTTTGCCCATAATAGTGTAAAAGAACCAATATAATCTTCTGGCATAATGCCAATAACACCAATTTGAACAATATCCCTTTGTTGTGAAAAAGTTGTTTTAATAGTGGTATACCCAAATAGAATTACTAAAATCAATATTAAATTTAGTAACCTTTTAAATAATTGCATCTACTCCTCCTTTCTAAAAATTTTTTATTTCTTTTAAAATTATAAATTAAACTTGACATAGTTTCAAATAAAAAATATAATGATTAAGATTGTATGGGGCAGTAGCTCAGTTGGGAGAGCGTCTCTATGGCATGGAGAAGGTCGCGGGTTCGAGTCCCGTCTGCTCCACCATGTTCCATGGAGGAATACTAATGGCATTTTATAATTTTCGAGAAGTAGAGGATAAATGGATAAAAAGATGGGAAAAAGAAAGATTATATTCAAAATATAATTATGATAAACCTAAATATTATGTTTTAGAAATGTTTCCTTACCCATCTGGTCCTCTTCATATGGGACATGTAAGAAACTATACACTTGGTGATGTTGTAGCAAGATATAAGAGAATGAGAGGTTTTAATGTGCTACATCCTATGGGTTGGGATGCTTTTGGACTACCAGCAGAGAACGCTGCAATTCAAAGAGGAATTTCACCGAAAGAGTGGACTTATAATAATATAAATATAATGAAATCTCAACTAATAAAACAAGGAATTTCATATGATTGGGATAGAGAAATTGCAACATGTGATCCAAATTATTATAAATTTACCCAATGGTTTTTCCTCGAACTTTATAATTCTGGACTTGCATATAAAGATAAGGCACTTGTAAATTATTGTCCAAAATGTAAAACAGTTCTTGCAAATGAACAAGTAGTAGGTGGAAGATGTTGGAGATGCGATTCTTTAGTAGAAAAAAGAGAATTGGAACAATGGTTTTTTAAGATAACTCATTTTGCAGAAGAATTATTAAATGATCTTGATTTGCTTGAAAATTGGCCAGAGAAAGTAAAAATAATGCAAAAAAATTGGATAGGAAAAAGTGAAGGAGTTGATGTTTCTTTCCCAGTATTAAACTCTGATGAATATATTGAAATTTTTACTACAAGACCTGATACTATATATGGAACTACTTTTATGGCATTAGCGCCAGAACATCCTCTATCTGAAAAACTTGCTTTAAAAAATGGTTTATTTGATGATTATAAAAAATTTAAGAATAAGGTTTTAAAATTAAGTGAAATAGATAGAATTTCTACTGAGTTATCTAAAGAAGGTCTGTTTTTAAATAGTTATGCAATTAATCCTTTAACAAATGAGAAGCTTCCAATTTTTGTAGCTAATTATGTTGTTTATCAATATGGAAAAGGAGCAATAATGGGAGTTCCTGCACATGATTCGAGAGATTTTGATTTTGCAAAAAAATATGGTCTTCCAATTAAAATAGTTATTCAGAATAAAGATTATAGTTTAGATGAAAAATCACTAGACAAAGCATATGAAGATGAGGGAATTATAGTTAATTCAGATTTTTTTTCAGGATTACCTTCTGAGGAAGGAAAATTGAAAATTAGTATATATATAGAAGAAAAAGGATTTGGGAAGAGGGTAATAAGGTATAGATTAAGAGATTGGCTAATATCAAGACAAAGATATTGGGGAGCACCAATTCCGATAATTTATTGCAAAGAATGTGGTATTGTACCTGTCCCTTATGAAGATTTACCTGTTTTGTTACCAAATGAAAATGAGGTCAATTTTGGAGTTGAAGGAAAAAATCCGCTAGAGACTGTTGAGTCATGGATAAATACTACTTGTCCTAAATGTGGTGGTAATGCAAGAAGAGAGACAGAAACAATGGATACATTTGTTTGTTCTTCTTGGTATTTTTTAAGATATACATCACCAAAAAGTTTAATAAATCCCAAAGATTTTCCTTTTGATAAGGAAAATGTTAATTATTGGATGCCAGTTGATCAATATATAGGTGGAGTTGAACATGCTATTTTGCATTTGCTTTATTCAAGATTTTTTACAAAATTTTTATACCAAAAAGGTTATATTAATTTTAAAGAACCATTTAAAAATTTATTTACACAAGGAATGGTCCTTTATAATGGAAGTGCAATGTCTAAATCAAAAGGAAATGTTGTATCACCAGATGAAATTATAAATAAATATGGTGTTGATGCTGAAAGATTATTTATTCTTTTTATTGCACCTCCAGAGCTTGATGCAGATTGGACTGATAAAGGAATTGAAGGCATGAGTAGATATGTAAATAGAATTTGGAGATTATTTAACAAATTCATAGATTATAAAAATTCAAATAAAACTTTTAAAATTGATTTAAACAAAGACAAAGAACTTGAAATAAAACTTAATGAGACTATTAAAAAAGTTACAGATAGTATTGAAAATAATTTTAGATTTAATACATCAATAGCATCTTTGATGGAGTTAACAAATTTAGTTCAAGAATATATGAATGATGAAGAGAAAATTAATATAAATCTTTTAGAAAAGATATTTAAAAATTTCATACTTATATTATCACCCTTTGCACCATTCATAACAGAAGAAATGTGGGAGAAGTTAGGAAATACAACAAGTGTTCATCTAGAAAGTTGGCCTTCTTATGATGAAGAAATTCTTAAAAGAGACATTATTGAAATAGTAATTGAAGTTAATGGTAAAGTTAGAGGTAGAATAAATGTAAATAGACATAGCGATGAGAAAGAAATAGAAAAAATTATTTTAGAAGATCCAAAAATCAAGAAATATATTGAAAATAAAAAAATTAAAAATATTATTCATGTAAAAAATAAAATAATAAATATTGTGGTTGAATAATGAAAAAAATAATAATTTTTATATTACTTTTAACTACATTTAATTTGTCATTTAACTTTCAAGAAACTATTATCTCTTTTGGCAATTCAAATATAGAAATTTTATCTAATGAAGAAGTAATAATTCCAATTAAAGTAGATAATATAAAAAATTTATATGGCTATTCAATATATATAGAATTTGAGCCTGAAAATTTGAAGATAATAGAAATAAAAGAAGGTGATTTTTTAAAAAAAGATTCTCAAACCTTTTTTTTATCAAAAGTTGATTTAGAAAGGAGAGAGATTATAGTAGGTTGTGCAAGGAGAGGAAATGTTCAAGGTGTCAGTGGATCAGGAGTTCTTTTTAATATTAAAATTTTATTAAAAGAGAAAAATAAAACTTTTTTAAAATTTAAAGAAATAACTCTTAAAGATAACAACTTGAATGATTTAATATTTAAATCTATAGATTTAAATATCTCACCTAAACTACAAGATATACCTATCTTAAAATTTGAACCCACAGTGCTTGTTTTTAAAAGTTTAGATGAGATTCTAGAAATTAAAATTTCAAATATTGGTAAAGGGGTGCTTAAAGGAACAGTTTATACAAAAGATGACTGGGTAGTACTAAATAAAACAAATTTTGAAGGTAATAACAATATTATATATGTAGCAATCAAAAAACAGAGTATTGAAGAAGGCACAATTTTTATTGAAAGTAATGGTGGAAATGGTGTAATAAAAGTAAAATTTGAAAAATTATCAACAACAAAAATAGTCCTTCAAATTGGAAATCAGATAGCATATGTAAATGATAAATCTTATCTTTTACCATTTCCTCCTTTTCTTGAAAAAGGAAGAACTATGGTGCCTTTAAGATTTATTTCAGAAAATAGAGGTGCACAAGTTTTGTGGGTTAAAGAAGAAAATAAAGCAATAATAATATTTAATGAAGTTTATATAGAATTGTGGGTTGACCAGAATAAAAATTATGTTAGAATGAATGGTGTTTTTTATACTATTGATGTTGCTCCTTATACTTTAAAAGGAAGAACCGTAGTTCCAGTTAGATTTGTATCTGAATTTTTAGGAGGAAAGGTATTTTGGAATCAAGATACAAAAACAGTAACTATATATTTTGAATCATAACTTAAAACTTAAGGAGGTAATTTATGGGAGTTCCAAAGAAAAAAAAGAGTAAATCAAGAGTTAGAATGAGGAGAGCATATTTTTATAAACCACCAAATGTTAATCTTGTTGAGTGTCCTCATTGTCATGAATTAATAGTTCCTCATAGAGTTTGTCCATATTGTGGATATTATAAAGGAAGAGAAATTATAGCTAAAGAGGTAGAAAGTTGAAAATAATTCTAGATGCTATGGGGGGTGATTATGCCCCCCATGAAATTATTGAAGGAGCAAAACTAGCAAAAAAAGAGTTAAATATAGATATAACCCTTGTGGGAAGAGAAGATGAAATTAGAAAATATTTAACAAATGAAGATAATAAACTTTTTGAAATTATACATGCTGAAGAGATAGTGACAATGGAAGATAAGCCAGTTATGGCTTTTAGAAGAAAAAAAGATTCATCAATTAATAAAGGTTTAAATCTTTTAAAAGATGGATTAGGTGATGCATTTGTTTCTGCTGGTAATACTGGTGCAATTTTAACATCTTCTTATTTTATATTAGGAAAAATTAAAGATTACATTAGACCTACACAATCTGCAATAATCCCAACTCTTAAAGGTTTTTTAATACTTGTTGATGCTGGAGCAAATATTGAGGCAAATACTATAAATCTATTACATTGGGCACAAATGGGTAAAGTTTTTTCAAAAATTTTAACAAATAAAGAAAAAATTAAAATTGGTTTATTAAATATTGGAGAAGAGGAAGAAAAAGGAAACGATTTAACAAAAGAAGTTTATAAGCTTTTTAAACAACATTTTGTTGATGAATTTGCTGGAAATATGGAAGGTAAAGATTTTCTATACGGAGATTTTGATTTATGTGTGACTGATGGATTTACAGGTAATATTGCTTTAAAAACACTTGAGGGAGAGGCATCACTATTTCTTTTACTAATAAAAAACATTTTTAAGAAAAATATATTAACAAATATAGCATATTTATTAGTAAAAAATGAGTTTAAGAAGAATTTTGAAAAATTTAATTATGAAAAGTATGGGGGAAGTCCTATTTTAGGGGTTAATGGAACTGTTATTGTTTGTCATGGAAGATCCAAAAGAGTTGCAATTAAAAATGCAATTAAAATGGCTAAACATTTAGTTGAACTTAAGCTTGTTGATAGTCTAAAAAGTGAATTCGATTGATAAATTCATTTCTTTTATTGAGAAAAATTTTAACATTAAAATTAAAGATAAAAAGTTAATTGAGTTATCCTTAACTCACACTTCAAAAGGAATTTTTGACCCTCCCATAAATTTTGAAAGATTGGAATTTTTAGGTGATTCAATCATTAATTTTTTAATTACAGAAAAGGTTTTTAAAAAATATAAAAATTTATCTGAGGGGTTTCTTGCTAAATATAAAGCAATACTTATAAGCAAAAAAACTCTCTCAAATTTTGCAAAAAGTTTAAAAATAAATGAATATCTAATTCTTGGAAAAGGGGAAGAGAAAAATAGTGGAAGAGAGAAAGAAAATATTTTATGTGATGCTTTTGAATCTTTTATTGGAGCAATTTATCTTGATTCGGGAATTAGATCTGTAAGGAAGATTTTAAATAAATTAATAAAAGAGGTTAAAATTGAAAAAATATATGATAGTAAAACTTATCTTCAAGAAATAACACAAAGTAAATTTGAGACATTACCAAAATATTCAGTACTTGAAATAAAAGGTCTTGAGCATGATAGAACCTATATTATAGGAGTTTTTGTTAATAATAAGATAGTTGGAATTGGTGAAGGTAAAAGTAAAAAGGAAGCAGAAAAAGAAGCAGCAAAAGAAGCAATAAAGAATTTAACAAAGAATGAATAGAATCCTTTTTTTAATACTTATAATTTCTATATTAATTTCAAATATTTCTTTTTCTCAAAATAAATTAATAAAAGACAGAAATTTTGAAGAAGATATTGGGAATGGTATATGGATTCACATTAATACTTTTAATAATAGTTCTAATCAAGAAATAATAGATTTATGTAAATTTTTTTTAAAGAAAAATATTAAAAATGTTTTTATACTTGCTAAAGATATAAATGGAGAACTTCTTTATAAAAAATATGAGAAAACACTTCTTAATATTATCGATATATTCAAAAAATTCCAAATAAAGATTCATTATTATATTCCAATTGGTTATGATCCAAAATTTTTAAAAGAAAACCCTCAGGAAGTATCTTTTTGTGCACCAGATAAAAGTAATTATAATGTTTACCCAGATAAAGAAATGAAAGTTCCAAATTTAAATAGTAAAAAATATTTAAATTATATAAAAACAGTTGTAAAAGAATTGATTTATTATTATAATGCTGAAGGTATTCAACTTGATTATATTAGATATCCAAATGTTAATTATGGTTATGATGAAAATGTAAAAAATATTTTTATATCAAGAGGTGGTAATTGGGATAAAATTCTTGAGATTTTTAGAAAAAATGTTGATATCTTTTCACTTTATGACAACAAAGATAAAGATGTTGTTCTTCTAGGAGATGTTAGAAGTGAAATTGTCACAAATTTTGCTAATGAAATAAAAGGGTTCATATCGTCAATATCAAAAGATATTATTTTTTCTGTTACTTTAATACAGAGTGGCTCATCTTTTTTATCATATAAAGAAGGAGGAAAAGATTCTTTTCCTTATGGTTTTCTACATTTTGGACAAAATTATAGAAAGTTATCTGAAATATCAGATTTTGTGTCTCCCCTTGCTTATCATAAAAATTATGATAAAAATCTTGAGTGGGTTAGAGAAATAATAATAAATACGAAAAAGAAAGTTGTTTCAAAAATATTGTGTGGAATACAAGGGAATGATACACATGAAAACATAGAAAAATTGATAAATATATGCAAAGAAGAGAAAGTAAACTTTTCATTGTTTAGATTAGGTACATTTCTTCCAGTTCAAATTAATTTAAAAAATATAGATAGTTTAAAGTATGAAATAAATTTTTCAGTTCTAGATAAGTTTTATGAATATACAAAAATTTATAACTTTGAAATTAAAATTAAAGAACTAAATCTTTCAGAGAAAATTAATATAAAAGAGAAATTCGTAATTAATACTGAAAAAAATTTAATAAGTATATACCTAATAGGTATTCCTCTTTTAACAGATACAGTAAAATTAACTCTTTTTAATACAATAAAGTTTAAAATAGGTGCAAATATATATTATTTAGATGGAGTAAAAAAGACAATGGATGCTATGCCTTTTTTGTTTAACGGAAGAACAATGATACCTGTAAGAGTTATAGCTGAGACTCTTGGATATACAGTTTTATGGAAAGATGGTGAAGTGGTTTTAAACAAAAAAAATTTAACTATCAATTTATTCATTAATAAAAATAAATTAAAAATAAATGGTATAGAATATTTTATTGACTCATTTCCTATAATTAAAGAGGGTAGAACATATTTACCAATAAGATATCTTAGTGAAGTTTTAAATTTAATCGTTTCATGGAATGAAAAAGAAAATGAAGTTTTAATTGAAGGTTATATTGATGATGAACAAGAAGTAATAATTTTATATAAAAATAATTTAAATAACAATATCATAAGAGATTTAGTTTTTAATAAATCTAATAAAATTATTTTTAAAAATATAGATATTAGTTCTTTGATAAAATTAGACAGAGAATTTACATTAAGGGGAATAAAGATTTATCTTTACAATACAGATGATTTAATTTTAAACAAAGACAAATTATTCTCATTTGATGGAATATTTATTGAAGAAGAAAATTATTACTATATTTTGAAAGATAGTAAAAAATACAATATTTTTGATACTAAAGAATTTTTACCAAAAGAAGCCCTTTTAAATTTTGCCAATTTTAGATTTAAAGAAAAATCTAACTATTATATACTTGTTTATGAGAAATTTTTTATTGATTTATTTAAACCTTATATTGAAAAGGATACAAATTTTTCAGGTTTTATTTTAAAAGAAAATAGTTGAGCAAGAAAAGAATTAAAAAAAGAATAGTCAGTAATCTGTCTATTTTGCCACTGCTTTTTATTAACCTTAAAGAATATTTTCCTCTATAAGGCCATAGCAATGGTAATGGCGTGTATGTTAAATAATCTAAAAAAATATGAGATAAATAGGGAATGAATATAAAGTTATTTTTAAATAAAACTAAAATTAGAAATGAAAATAAAAACGAATGTGTCAAATTTCTATGATCTTTTATCTTTATGTCTATATCTGGAAGTAAAGAAACAATTGAATATAAAAAAATATAAGGTTCCTTTTTTATTAAAGAAAGAAGAAAAAGCGAAAATGTATAATGAGTAGATAAAGTCATAAAAATTATTATACAATATTTATGATATAATTTATAAATTATGAATATAAGAAACTTTTCTGTGATTGCTCATATTGATCATGGTAAATCAACATTATGTGATAGATTTCTAGAATTATGCGGATTAACATCGCCTCTTTTAAAAGAAGGTCAAGCTTTAGATCAAATGTCTTTAGAAAGAGAGAGAGGTATTACTATAAAAGCACATCCAGTAAGGCTTATTTATAAAAAAAATAATGAAAATTATATTCTTAATTTAATAGATACTCCAGGTCATGTTGATTTTACATATGAAGTTTCAAGAAGCCTTGCTGCATGTGAAGGTGCAATTTTACTTGTTGATGCAACTCAAGGAGTTGAAGCTCAAACTCTCTCACACTATTATTTAGCAAAAGAAAACAATTTAAAAATAATTCCTGTAATAAATAAAATAGATTTACCAAATGCAAGAATTGAAGAAGTAAAAAATGAAATAATTAATTTAACAAAAGATGACAAAATTACACTTATTAGTGCTAAAAGTGGAATTGGAGTAGAAGATTTGCTTGATAGAATTATTAATGAAATACCTCCCCCTAATATTGAAATAGATTCTCCTCTAAAAGCTTTAATTTTTGATTCTCATTATGATAAATACAAAGGAGTTATAGTTCATATTAGGGTTTTTGAAGGAAAAATAAAAAAAGGAATGAAAATAATGTTATATTCAAACAAAAAAGTTTTTGAAGTAATAGAAGTAGGAGTATTTGAATTAGAACTAAAAGAAACAGATGAATTAAAATCTGGTGAGGTTGGATATTTTGCTGCTTTAATTAGGGATCCTAGGGATATTAGAGTTGGTGATACTGTTATAGATATTAAACATCAAGATGTTGAGCCTTTGCCTGGTTTTAAAGTTTTAAAACCTGTTGTTTTTGCTTCTATTTATCCAACTTTTCCACAAGGATTTGAATCTTTAAGAAAATCCATTGAAAGATTATATTTAAATGACCCTGGCTTTGTTTTTGAACCAGAAGATTCATCTCAATTAGGTCCTGGTTTCAGATGTGGTTTTCTTGGTTCTCTTCACTTAGAAATAGTTGAGGAAAGATTAGAAAGAGAATTTGAGGAAAATATAGTTATAACTTATCCATCAACAAAATATAGAGTTATATTAACAAATGGAGAAGAGATAGAGATTACTAATCCATCTAAATTTCCAGATGAATCAAAAATTAAAGATATTTTAGAACCTATTGCTTTTTTAAAGATAATAACTCCATCTATCTATATTGGAGAAGTTTTAAAATTAATTGAGGTTAGAAAAGGAAGATTCCTAAATATGATTTACATTGATCCCAATAGAGTTATTATTGAAGCAAAAATTCCTTTTTCAAAAATAATAACTAAATTTTTTGATGATTTAAAATCAATAACGAAAGGATTTGGAACTTTTGATTATACAATTTCTGATTGGGAAAAAGGAGATTTAATTAAAGTTGATATATTGGTTAATGGTAAAATTGTTGATGCTCTTTCTTTTATTACATATAGAGATGAAGCATATAGAAAAGCAAAAGATATATTAATAAAAATGAGAAATTTTATCCCAAGACAACTTTTTGAAGTTGTATTGCAAGCAAAAGTTCAAGGAAAGATAATTGCAAGAGAGTCGATAGCTCCATTAAGAAAAGATGTATTACAAAAGTGTTATGGTGGAGATGTAACGAGAAAGAAGAAATTACTTGAAAAACAAAAAGAAGGCAAAAAAAGAATGAAAATGGTAGGAAATGTTGAGATCCCACAGGAAGCATTTCTTTCAATCATGGAAGTTGAATGAAAGAGATATCTTTATATTTTCATATTCCTTTTTGTCTTAAAAAATGTAATTATTGTAGTTTCTATTCTGTTATATTTAATAGAGAAATAAAAAATTTATTTGTAAAATATCTTTTAAAAGAAATTTCTTTAAAAGAAGATATACTTAAAAATTATTATATAAAAACGATATATTTTGGTGGAGGCACTCCATCTCTTCTCAACGAAGAAGATTTTGAATTAATTTTTAATTATTTATATAAAAAATTTAGATTTAACAATACAAAAGAAACAACTTTGGAAATTAATCCAGAAACTGTAAATTTAGAAAAATTTAAAAATTTAATAAAATTTGGAATAAATAGGATTAGTTTAGGAGTTCAAACTTTTAATGATTGTTCTTTAAAATTATTAGGTAGAGTTCACGGAAAAGATAAGATTTTTAATTCATTCAAAATTTTAAGAAAACTAGGATTTGATAACATAAATTTTGACCTAATTTTAGGAATACCTAAAGAAAGTTTAAAGGATGTAGAAAATTCAATAATGGAAACTATGTCTCTAAACCCTGAACATATTTCAATATATTCATTAGAGTATCATGAAGATACGAAAATTTATTTTGATATTATAAATAATAAATTACATCCATGGGATAAGAAAAAAGAAAAAGAAGGTTTTATTTTAATTAAAAATATTTTATTAGATTATGGATATAAACATTATGAATTTTCAAATTTTTCAAAAATTGGTTTTGAGTCAAAACATAACTTAAATTATTGGAGTGGTGGAGAATATATAGGTTTTGGCCCTATGTCATTTAGTTTTATAAATAATATATATACTCAAAACGGAAATTTATTTTATTATTTTAACAAAATTGAAAAAAACAAAAATCCAATTTTAAAAATTTTTTATATCAATTACGAAAAGCTTAAAAAAATTTTTTTAATTTTATCATTAAGGAGAATTAATGGTTTAAATTTAAAAAAATTTGAAGAAAAATTTGGAAAAATAGAAAATTTAGATAATAAATTAATTGATTTAGAAAAAAATGGTTTTATAGAAAAAAATAAACAGAAAATAAAATTAACAGATTCAGGAATCATAATCAGTAACCAGATTTTTTCAAATTTGATATAATTAAAATGATGAGAGATTTAAAGGAGAGGCCAATTAAAGATAAAAAAGAAACAATATTATTTCTTACAGTAAAAGAATATCTAGACACAGGGTTACCTGTAGGTTCAAAGACCCTTGTTGATAAATATATGCTTGATGTATCGCCTGCAACAGTAAGAAATTATATGAGTGAATTTGAAGAGGAAGGTTATTTAATACATATTCATACATCTTCGGGCAGAATTCCTACAGAAAAGGGTATTAAATTTTATATTGATAAAATAATAGAAAAAATGAATGTTATGACAAATCTTAAAATTGAGAAGGATATACAAAAATCATTTGCTATATTAGGAGAAGAATTTATTGATTTATTTTTAAATAAACTTTCAAATTTAACAAGTTCTGTATCATTCTTTTTTTACTCAGTTCCAAAAGAGGATAAAATTTTAAATTTACATTTAATGAACTGCTCTTTTGGTAAAATTTTATTTATACTAGTTCTTGAAGATAAAGTTGAAGAGTATATAATTAAAACAGATAAAGAAATTTCAGATGAAGAACTTTTTAAAATAAAAGTTGAAGTTTTAAAATCATTAAAAGAAAATAACTATATATATCTATTTAAACTAAAAAAAATCTATCCTGAATTAATTATAGAAATTGAAAAAATTTTAAATGAAAGGTTAAAAAAGAGAGAAATTGGAGACATTTATATTAACGGATTAAAATATATTTTATCTTATGAAGATATAAAAAAATCTAAAGATCTTGAAACTTTGATCACATTTATTGAAGAAAAGGAGAAAGCATTATCTTTGATTGATTTTTTAACTGAATTTAAAAATCTTCTCATAATAATTGGTAATGAAATTGATAATTTAACTCTAGAAAAAACAGTACTAATTGATCTTCCATATTTGAAAGAAGACAATGTTGAGGCAGGTCTTGGATTTATTACACCCGAAAGGTTTGATTTTGAATATCTTTTTAAAATATTGAAACAACACGCACTTGAAATAAAGGAGAAATTGGAGAATATATAGTGCATGAATTTTTCATTCCAAAAGATTCTGTTAAGGGTAATATTGCAAAAATTGAAAAAGAAGATTTTCATCATCTAATTCATGTATTAAGAGCAAAAATTGGAGATAAGGTTATAATTGTTATAAATAGAGGAGAAAAATATATTTCAAAAATAGTAGATATAAAAGAAAAAGATCGAATTGTAAAATTAGAAATAGAGGAAAAAATTAATGAAAGTTTTGAACCCAAAGTTAATATTTATCTTGCTCAATCAATTGTTAAAGGAAAAAAATTTGAAGAAATTTTAAAAACTGGAACAGAATTAGGTGTTAAATATTTCTATCCATTAATTACAGAAAGAACAGAAGTTAATTTAAAAATTGAAAAAATTGAGAGGTTTAAAAAATTAGTTAAAGAGGAGGCTCAAGTTTCAAAAAGAAATATAATACCTGAAGTTTATAAGCCTATAAAATTTGAAGAATTTTTAAATTTAGATATAAACACAAAAAATAAATTTATATTTTGGGAATTAGAAAATAAAAATAGTATTTATGATATAGATTTGAAAGATAATGAGGATATTGTTTTGATTGTTGGAAACGAAGGCGGTTTTAGCATTAAAGAAGTTAATATGGCAAGAGATAAAGGTTTTATATCATTAACACTTGGAAAAAGAATTTTAAGAGCAGAAGTAGCACCAGTTGTTATTTTGAGTATATTTCTTTATAAACTTTTTGAATTTAAAAAATGAGTATAAAATTTTACATTAAAACATTTGGATGTAAAGTAAATCAATATGATTCTCAACTTATAAAGGAAAATTTAATTCAGGATGATAATTTTGTTTCTACATCAGATTATAAGAATGCTGATTTAGTAATAGTAAATAGTTGTGTTGTTACAGAGAATGCAGAGGAAGAAGTTATTAAAAACATTAAGAAATTTAAAAATTATGCTACAGTAATAGTAACAGGTTGTTTTTTGGAAAATATGAAAATAGATGGAATATATTATTTACCATTAAAAAATGAATTAAACATAAAAAATTATATTTATGAAATTTTAAATAATAAGAATAAAGAAAGTGAAGTAAAAAATAAGGTTACATTTTTTGAAGGAAGAACAAGAGCATTTCTAAAAATTGAAGAAGGTTGTAATAAATATTGTTCATATTGTATTGTTCCGTATTTAAGAGGTGCTGCAAAATCAAAAGAAATTAAAGTTATAAAAGAAGAATTTATAAATTTATTAAAAAATGGATATAAAGAAATTGTTTTAACCGGAACTGAGCTTGGTTTTTATGGTATTGATTTAAAAATAAATTTAATTGAACTTCTAAAAGAACTTATTAAATTACCTTATGATTTTAGAATAAGACTTTCTTCTATTGATCCTGAGTTTTTTAGTGATGATTTAATTAAATTTATAGGTGAAAATGAAAAAATATGTCCACATATACATTTACCTCTTCAAAGTGGAAGTGATAAAATTCTAACTTTGATGAGAAGAAGATATACTAAAAATTTTTATATTGAAAGAGTATTAAAGTTTAAAGAGTTTGTCAAAAATGGAACTATCACAACTGACATAATTGTAGGTTTCCCTGATGAAAATGATGATGATTTTTATGAAACATTAGACATTATAAATAAAGTTCAATTTTTAAAATGTCATATTTTTCCTTACTCAGAGAGAGATGGGACTTTCGCATCAAAATATTTAAATAATAAAAGATTAGATGAAAAAATAATAAAAGAGAGGTTAAAGTTAATAAACAAAATAGCACAAGAGACAACAAATAAAGTTTTAAGTAATTTTTTAAATAAAGAATTAATTTTCTTAGGAGAAACCAAAAAAGAAAATTTCCTTTTTGGTTTCACAGAAAATTATATTAGAGTTTTTATTAGTGGAATTCATGATAAAAATAAATTTTACAAAGTGTATTTACAAAATAAAAAAAATTTTGTAGAATATGGAATAGTTATTTCTGAATTCCATTATGGAGTTCCAATAAAGAAGGAGGTGAGAATTTGCAATGCCAGCAGTATATAGACGTGAAGGCGAAGATCTCGATAGTCTAATAAAAAGATTTAAAAAAGAATGTGAAAGAGAAGCAATACTTTCTGAAATAAAAAAAAGAGAATTTTTTGTTCCTCCATCTGTTGAAAGAAGAAAAAGAAAAGGAAAAAAGAAATAAATATAGGAGGTGTTAACTTATAGAATCTTCTGAATTAAAAGAAAGATTTTTTTATCCATTCGTTAATGAAGAAGAAGCTGTAACCTTTTTAGGTTATTATAATGATTTAATTAAAGAATTAGAAAAAAATTTTAATTTAAGAATAAAAATAACAAGAGAGGGTTTAAAATTTTATTCTTCAGAAGATATACCAGAGGAACTAGATCAATTTATAAAAGATTTATTTGAGATTAAAAGAAATAAAAATATACTTTTGACAAAAGATGAATTAAAAAGAAGCATAATTTCTATCAAAGAAAAAAATTATAAAATAACAAGAGAATTTTTTGTTGATGTAGTTTTTGTATCAAGTAAAGGTAAAAAAATTAAACCTAAAAGTGAGAATCAGAAAAAATATATTGAAATGATTAGAAAAAAAGACCTTGTTTTTTGTATAGGTCCTGCAGGTTCTGGTAAAACTTATCTTGCCATTGCCTCAGCTCTTAGTTATTTATTCGATAAAAGAGTTGAAAGAATTATATTGACAAAACCTGTTGTTGAAGCAGGCGAGAAACTTGGGTTTCTTCCTGGAACTTTTCTTGAAAAGGTTGATCCTCATTTTAGACCCTTATATGATGCTCTTTATGATTTAGTTGAAGTTGAAAAAATTACAAGATTAATTGAGAACAATATAATCGAAATTGCACCACTTGCATATATGAGAGGAAGAACATTGAATGATTCATTTATAATTCTTGATGAAGCACAAAACACTACTTATTCCCAAATGAAAATGTTTTTAACAAGAATGGGATTTAATTCTAAAGTTGTAATTACAGGCGATATTACTCAAATAGATATAGATAATCCAAAAGATTCAGGACTTGTTAAGGCAATTAAAATACTTAAAAATTTAGATGAAATTGGAATTGTTGAATTAGAAAAAATCGATATTGTTAGAAATCCAATCGTTCAGAAAATAGTTGAAGCATATGAAAATTTTGAAAATTATAAGAAAAAAAATAAATTTGAAGATTAATAAAGAAAAAATAATTATCAAATCTATACTAACTTTAATATTCTTTTCCTTTTTATTTTATGCATTTTCACCTCCGTATATTTTTGTTCGAAAAGGAACTAAATTAAATAAAAATTTAATTTCACCAAAAAATTTAGAAGTTATTGATATAGAGAAGACTCAGAAAGAAATTGAAAAAGCTTTAGAAAATGTGCCAATTTATTATGAATATATGCCAGAAATTGATAAAGAAGTAATGAACAATATTAATAAAATTTTAGAAATTATTGAGAGCTATAGAGAAAATCAAGGAAATACACTAGAAATACTTTTTGAAAGTTATGGAATAACATTTGATTTAGAATTATTAAAAGAAATTAAATCTAAGTCTAATTCAAATTTTATTAGATTTAAAAATAAGATTTTAGAGATAACTTCCAATTTACTTCAAAGTGGTGTTAAAGAAAGCGATTTAATAAATCTTAATGATAAGTTAAATTTAATCATAAAAGATAATGATTTTAATGACAATGAAAAGAAGATAACTTATATTATTTTAGAAAAAATATTAAAACCGAATTTAATAATAAACGAAGATTTAACTAATAAAAAAAGAGAAGAGATTGTTAAGAGTATTAAGCCAATTATAAAAATTATTAAAAAAGGTGAAATTATATTTCCGAAAGGTACAATAATTACTGACAATGAAATAAAAATTTTAAAAGAATACAATTTGCTTTTTGCTTCAAAGGACCTATTCAATATTATTTTTATATTAATTTTATCATTAACAATATCTTTTATTTTATATAATGTAATAAAAATAAATAACAATTATAGATTAAAAGAAAAGATTTTTATAATTTTAATCCTATTTATATCTATACTTCTAGGAAAATTTATTAAAAATGTCACATTATTACCTATTTTTCTAATATCTAATTTAACAATTTTATTTTTTGATATTATAACCTCAATAATAATTTTATTAATAGTAAATATTTTTTATACCCTATATTTTAATGATAAATTCATTTTAATTTTTTTGATTTTGTTCATATCAATCATATTTTCTTTAAAAACTAAAAAGATAATAAATATATCAGATTTTTTAAAAATTGGGTCTTTTGTTAGTTTAATGTATTTAATAGTTTATATTTCAATAGAATTTATTCAAAGAAATTTTGATTTTTCAACATATTTATTAAACTCAATTTATATAGCATTAAATCCTATAATTTCAATTCTAATACTTTTAGTATTTGTACCTTATTTAGAAAAAATTCTTTCGATTACCACACCTATTGGTTTAGTTGAACTTTTAAATATAAATAATCCAATTTTAAAGGAATTTATAACAAGGGCACCAGGTAGTTATCAACATTCATTAAATGTAAGTACACTTGCTCAAGTTGCAGCAGATGCAATTGGAGAGGATCCTCTTCTTGCGAAAGTTTGTGCTTATTACCACGATATAGGAAAACTTGAAAGACCCGATTTTTTTATTGAAAATAATCCTCAATTTAACCCTCACGATTCGCTTTCTCCTTCATTATCAGCACTTATTATTATATCTCATGTTAAAGAGGGTGTTGAACTTGCTAAAAAACATAATTTACCAAAAATTATTGTTGATACAATCAAAGAACATCATGGTACAACATTTGTTACTTACTTTTATTCAAAAGCAAAACAAATTGACCCTCAAATTGATGAATCAACCTTTAGATATCCTGGACCAATTCCCTCTTCAAAAATATCTGGAATTATAATGTTAGCAGATTCTGTAGAAGCATCAGTTAGAGGTGAGAAAATTGAATTTGAAAGTTTTTCTGATTTTGTCAATGATGTTATAGATTCAAAAATTTCTGATGGTCAGCTAAATAATTCAAATTTATCCTTTAAAGATATTTTAAAAATAAAAGATTCATTTATTAAAACACTTACATCGATGTATCATGAGAGGATTAGTTATGTATTCAAAAATAGAGATTTACGAGAAAGAAAGAAAAGTCCCTATTAATAAGAAATTTTTAAAGAAAATAACAGATGAAATTCTTAAAAATGAAGGTTTTAATAAATATGAAATTTCTATTGCTTATTTAAATAAAGATGATTTAAGAGATTTAAACAAAAAGTTTAGGAAACTTGATAGAACGACAAATGTTTTATCATTTATTTATGAAACAACGCCAGTACTAGTAGGTGAAATTGTCATTTCAAATTATAGTGTTGAGATAAAGAAAGAAAATTTTTTAAAACTATATATACATGGTCTGCTACATATTTTGGGTTTCGATCATATAAAAAAGAAAGATAGAGAAATTATGAGAAAAAAAGAGGAAAATTATTTTAAATACTACAATGAAAAGCAGAAATTTAATTGATAGTTTCAAAAATGCCTTTAGAGGTTTAAAAATTACTTATTTAAGAGAAAGAAATTTTAGAATTCAAATATCATTTGCAATACTTGCAATATATTTTTCAATCAAATTTAATATAGAAAAAATTTATTTTATATTTGTGCTTTTAGCAATCTTTCTTGTTCTTTATTCAGAACTTATCAATAGTGCACTTGAAATATTATGTGATAAATTAGAAAAAAAATATGATGAAAATATCAAGAATATAAAGGATGCAATTGCAGGTGGAGTTTTGCTTTTTTCAATTTTTTCAATAATTTTAGGTTTAATTATATTTTTCAGATATATAAAAAAACTTGATTTATTTTCAATAATTTTTTCAGTAATAATTATTATTATTCCTTTTTTAATCAAAAATAAGAATGATATAATTAAAAAAAGAGGTGATGTTTAGTTGGGTAGTATAGAATTAATAAATAATATTATTGTTATTTTAATTTTGTTGGTTATTTCTTATATTTTTTCAGCTTCAGAAATTTCGTTCATAGGTTCTAATGAAATCAAATTAAGAAAAAAAGCAAATGAAGGTGATAAAAAGGCAAAGAGTATTTTAAAGTTTAAAGAAAAGCCAGAAGAGTTTATAAGTACTATTATTATAGGTAATAATTTTGTAAATATTTTTGCTGCATCAATAGCAAATACAATTTTCTTAAAATATATCAAATATGGAAGTACAATTTTATCTTCTATTATTATGACAATAATAATTGTAATTTTTGCAGAACTTCTTCCAAAAACAATTTCAACTTATAACCCAGAATCATATATATTAAAGGTTCAACCATTTTTATCATTAATTTCTTATATATTAAAACCTTTTTCATATATAACGAACTATTTAATTTCACTCTCATTGAAATTTTTTGGCAAAAACCTTAAAAAAACTAGAAGTTTTGATGAGGAAGAATTACGTATATTTTTATCTATGAGTAGTGAAAACGGAACAATAGAAGAAGAGGAAAAAGAATTAATTGAAAGTATAATTGAATTTCATGATAAACCAGTTTATGAAGTAATGATTCCCAGAGTTGATGTTACAATATTACCAGTTGATTCTAAGATTGAAAGTATTATAGAAACAATAAATAAAACTGGACATTCAAGGATACCAATATATGAAGCAAATATTGATAATATAATAGGTATATTGCATGCAAAAGACTTATTAAAAATTGCTTTTAATAATAAGAATATTAATATAAGAGATTTATTACACCCAACTATATATGTGCCTGATACTAAAAAAACTTCAGAACTTTTTAAAGAGATGCAAAAGAAAAAAATACATATGGCTATAGTTATTGATGAATTTGGTGGATTCGAAGGAATTGTTACAATGGAAGATTTGTTAGAAGAGATTGTTGGTGAAATTCAAGATGAATATGATCTTGAGGAGGTTCCATTCAAAAAACTTAGTAATAAAGAAATTATTTTTGATGCTAAAATTTCTATTGAAGATGCTGAAGAAATTATTGGAGTTGAACTTCCTCACGAAGATTATGAAACTTTAGGAGGGCTTTTTCTAGATTTATTAGGCCATATACCAACAAAAGGTGAATCAATAGAATATAAATCTTTGAAATTTATTGCAATTGAGGTAAAAGGTAATAGAATTGTTAAGATTAAAGTGGAGAAAAAAGATGATACAAGAGAAGAAAAAGATTCAAAAATTGATTGAGCTCGCAAAAGAAGCGAGTTTTAAAGCATATTCTCCTTATTCTAAATATAGAGTAGGTGCTTCCCTTTTAACAAAAAGCGGTAAAATATATACTGGTTGTAACATTGAAAATGCAAGTTTTGGTGCAACTGTTTGTGCTGAAAGAGTTGCTATTTTCAAAGCAATTTCTGAAGGAGAAAATGATTTTGAAATGATAGCAATCTATATCAATGATAAAAATCAAATACCCTCTCCATGTGGTATTTGTAGACAGGTAATGATGGAGTTTTCACCTAATCTAATATTAATTCTTGCAAATGAAAATGAACATAAAATATACAAATTAGAAGAACTTTTACCTTATCCTTTTTCAAAAAACTTTCTTTAATTCTATAGGAGGTATTTTTATGCGTAGAGGATGGATTGGTGGTAATTGGAAAATGAACAAACTCATGAGTGATGCAAAAGAAACAATTGTTTCTTTAAACAAAAGTGTTTCGCTTTTAAGGGGGAGTGATATTGTAATTTTTCCTCCGTTTACATTAATTTATTTTTTAAAAGATTTTTTTGAATTACCTCATATGTATATGGGAGCACAAAATATGCATTGGGAAGAAAGCGGTGCTTATACTGGTGAAATTTCACCTGTAATGCTAAAAGAACTCGGCATTGAATATGTAATAATAGGCCATTCTGAGAGAAGGAAAATTTTTGGTGAAACTGATGAAATGATAAATAAAAAGATTATATCAGCAATAAAATATGGCCTAAAACCAGTTCTTTGTTTAGGAGAAACCCTTGAAGAGAGAAAAAAAGGTATTGAAAAAGAGATAATAGAGAATCAATTTAAATTAGATCTTAAAAAAATACCTCTTAATTCTCTTGAGAATATTATTATTGCATATGAGCCAGTTTGGGCTATTGGTACGGGAGTTAATGCTACGCCAAAAGAAGCAAGTGATATGCATAAATTTATAAGAGAATTAATTGAAAAGTATGGGGGAGGAGAAGTTGCAGAAAAAACCAGAATTGTATATGGAGGAAGTGTTAGAATTGAAAATGTTGAAGAATTAGCAAATGAAGATGAAATAGATGGATTCCTTGTTGGTGGAGCATCTCTCAGAGCAGATACATTTTCTAAAATAATTGAAATATTTAATGAAGTGAAAGGATTTTAAATATGACAAAAAAAGAAATAGTTAAATTTATAGATCATACTATTTTAAAACCTGACGCAACAATTTCAGATATTAAAAAATTATGTGATGAAGCTATTAAATACAAATTTTATGCAGTTTGTATTGCACCTTGTTTTGTTAATTATGTAAAAGAGTATCTCAATGAAATTGATATTAGAATAGCAACAGTTATTGGATTTCCATTAGGCAACTCTACAACAAAAACAAAAATTTTTGAAGCAAAAGAAGCTATAAAAAATGGTGCGCATGAAATTGATATGGTTATTAATATTGGCATTCTAAAATCCAGAAATTATAAATATATTCATGATGAAATAAGTGCAGTTAAAAATGAAATAGGAGATAAAATTTTGAAAGTAATAATTGAGACATCATTATTATCTTTAGATGAAAAAATAGTTGCTTCCACAATAGTAAAATCTGCAGGAGCAGATTTTGTAAAAACATCAACTGGTTTTTCTCAAAGTGGCGCAACAAAAGAAGATGTTGAATTAATCAGGAGAATAGTTGGAGAAAATTTTGGTATCAAAGCATCTGGTGGAATTAAAACATTTGAACAAGCAGTTGAATTAATAAAATCAGGTGCAAATAGAATTGGAACTTCTTCATCAGTTAAAATTGTTGAAGAATAATGGAAATAGTTAGAGTTAAATCATTTATTCTCAAAAAGTTACCAATAAAAGAATATGATGCATTAGTTTTTTTATACTGTGACTCATTAGGAAAAATAATTGCTAGAGCAAAAAGTTGTTTCAAAAAAGATACAAAATGGACATCTATTATAGAAACAATGAATTTAATTGATACATCGCTTTACAAAAAAAGAGAATATTTTTATCTTACTGAAACTAAAGTATTAGATTCTTATATTAATATTAAATTGAATCTTAAAAAATCTATTATTGCTCTCGAAATATTAAATTTAATTGATAAAACTCAAGTTGAAAGCAACCCAAATATTATTCTATTTAATACTCTTATTAATTTTTTTGAAAACCTTAAAACAACTACCAATGAAGATTCATTGTTCATTAATTTAATTTTTAATTTTATAAAAATTGAAGGAATACAATTTCCTTTAGAAAAATGTATAAAATGTAGTAGTCCTCTTAAAACTAGTTTAATTTACGATTTTAATTATAACGGATTTGTTTGTGATTTACATACAACAAAAAATTTTGTAAAAATAGATCAAAAATTATATTATAAGATACTTAAAATAATTTCAGAATTTGATAAAAATATCATATTTGAAAAAGATGAGTTAGAGATAATTCATAATATTCTTTCTTCTTTTCTAGAATCAAATTTTTCATATAGATTAAGATTTCCAATGAATGAGATTTTAGTATAATTTAAATTATAATTTTTTATTTCAAAGGAGGAGATATGATACCTATTTCAGATATAAATCCTAGAAGAAAATTTCCAATTGTAGTCATATCTTTAATTATAATCAATGTAATAATTTTTTTATACCAGATTTTTCTAAGTAACCCAATACCATTTATTTATAGATGGTCCCTTATCCCAAGGAATTTATTTAAATTTGGAATATATGAATATATAAAACTTTTAACTTCTACTTTTTTACACGGAAATTTTGCTCATATAATAGGAAATATGTTATATCTATGGGTTTTTGGTGATAACGTAGAAAATGAACTTGGTTCTATAAAATTTGTAATATTTTATTTTTTGTGTGGAATTTTTGCTGGTCTAACTCATGCACTAATTTACTCTAACTCTTCTATTCCAACAATAGGTGCTTCTGGTGCTATTGCAGGAGTATTAGGTGCATATTTTTATCTGTTTCCTAATGCAAAAGTTCTAGCACTTGTACCTCTTTTCTGGTATTTTTCAGTAATTCCTGTTCCTGCGGTTATATTTCTAGGTTTTTGGTTTATTCTCCAATTAATCCCTGGTTTTGCAAGTCTAGGAAATGTTGCATCAGGTGTTGCTTATTGGGCTCATATAGGTGGTTTTATATCTGGAATTATTTTAATTATTTTATTCGGTGGAAAGAGGAGATCTAGATATAGATATTATGAATTTTAAAAAGACAAAAATCATAGCAACACTTGGGCCTTCATCTCAAGATGAAAAAATAATAAAACAATTATATCTTAATGGAGTTGATATTTTTAGATTAAACTTGTCTCACGGAGACCATATTTATCATAGAGAATTTATTAACAAAGTAAGAAAAATTGATAAATTCATACCAATTCTATTAGATTTGCAGGGTCCAAAATTGAGAATTGGAAAATTTAAAAACAAAAGAATATTTTTAAAAAATGGTAAAACATTTTACCTTACAACTGAGAATATTTTAGGAGATGATAATCAAGTTTCTATATCATATAAAAATTTACCTAAATATCTCACAAAAGGAGATTTAATTCTTCTTGATGACGGAAGAATTAAACTCAAAGTTATCTCTATAAGCGATAATTATATTGAAACAAAAGTAATGTTAGGAGGAGAATTAAGTGATAATAAAGGAATAAATATACCAAAAGAGAATTTAGATATACCATCATTAACAGAAAAAGATAAAGAAGATATAAAATTTGGTATTAAAGAGAGTGTAGATTATATTGCTCTCTCATTTGTTAAAAATGAAAACGATATTATATATTTAAAAAATTTTCTTTCAAAAAATGGATACTCTATTCCAGTTATAGCGAAAATTGAAAAGAAAGATGCAATAAAAAATATAGATAAAATAATTGATGTTTCTGATGGTGTTATGGTTGCAAGAGGTGATCTTGGAATCGAAGTTAATCTTGAAGAAATAGCAATATTACAGAAAAAAATTTTAAATAAAACCTTATTTTCAGAAAAATTCTCAATAACAGCTACTCAAATTCTTGACTCAATGGTTGAAAGGATGTATCCAACAAGAGCTGAAGTTTCAGATATAACTAATGCGATTTTTGATGGTACCGATGCTCTTATGCTTTCACAAGAAACTGCTGTTGGAAAATATCCAGTTCAAGCAGTAAAATTTTTAAATAAAGTTTCACAAAAAGTAGAAAAATGGCTTCCATATGAAAACTGGTTAATATCCATGGAATTTTATATAAAAGATAATCCACTTTTATCAATTTGTTATTCTGCTGTTCTATTAGCTCTTAAAGTAAGGGCAAAAGCGATAATTGTAACAACAGAAACAGGTAAAACCGCAATAAATATTTCAAGATTTAGACCAAATGTACCTGTTGTTGCCTTAACACCTAATGAAAAAGTTTTGAAACAGTTAAAAGTCTATTGGGGTATAGTACCAATTCTTGTTAATAAATTTAGAAATGAAAGTGATATAATTGAAACAATAGAGAGTGAAGCAAAGAAATTAGATATATTGAAAAAGGGTGATTTCTATGTTTCAGTTTCTGGTATTATACCTGGTGTCCCTGGTGGAACAAATATGATAAAACTTAATAAGGTTTGAAATGGAAAATAAATTAATTTATAAAAGAAAAGAACTTGAAAAAACAATTGTTATTTTATTTATATTGCTATTTATCTACATTTTTTCATTTCCTTTATATAGATTTTATAAATTAAATCATGAGATAAAAAGTTTACAAAATGACATTTTGGTTTATAAAAATAAAATAGATGAAATGAAACACAATATTGAATTTATAAAAAGTAATGAAGGTATTGAAATTTGGGTTAAAGAAAATTTTAAATTAACGAAAGATGGAGAGAAGATATACATATTCAAAGAAAAAAAGGTTGACTGAAATTTAAAAAATTAATATAATATTCAAAATGATTATGAAAAAGATTTATTTAATTGATGGAAGTTCTCTTCTATTTCGAACATACTTTGCTTTACCTCCTCTTATAAATTCTAAAGGTGAACCAACTGGTGCAACATATGGTTTTGTAAGAATTATTCTTAATTTAATAGAAAATGAAAATCCTCAATATATTGCAGTTTCCTTTGATAAAGGAGCTCCAACTTTTAGAATTGATGTTTTACCACAATACAAAGAAAATAGACCAAAAGCACCACCAGATATTAAAATACAAAAAGAAAGAGTAAAAGAAATTTTAGAAAATTTAGGAATAAAAACTATTGAAATAGAAGGATATGAAGGTGATGATATTATTGGTACTTTAAAAAATAATGCAGAAAGAGAAGGTTTTTATTCAGTTATTATAACAGCAGATAAAGATTTATTACAACTTTTATCTGAGAATAGTGAAGTTAGGTTAACAAAGAAAGGTATAACAGATATTGAGATTTATACAAAAGACAAATTTATTAATGAATTTGGAATAAAACCAGAAAGATTACCTGAATTAAAGGCACTAATTGGTGATCCTTCTGATAATATTCCTCAAATACCTTCAATAGGTGAAAAGAGTGGTATTAAAATTTTAAAAGAATATAATTCTTTATTTGAGTTAATTAATAACCCTCCAGCCAATAAATTTGGAGAAATAATAAAAATTTATAAAGATCAGATTATCAAATCATATGAAGTTGCAAAAATAAAAACTGATTTAAACCTAAAAATCTCAATTTCTAATTTAAAAAGAAGCAATGAAAATATCAATAATATAATAAAAATATTTTCTGAATTAGAATTTCATTCACTTATGGATAAATTTAAAGTTGAAATAAAAAAAATTGAATCAGATTATATTTCAAAAAGTGATTTATTTGAAGAGAAAGAAATTTCTTTTTTAAAAAGCGATAATGAAATTTTATTTTATTGCAATAAAGGATTTTATAAAGGAAGAATAGAAGATTTAATTGAATTAAATAATAAAAAAATTTTATTTACTCATAGTTTTAAAAATTTTATATCTACCTTTTATCCTTTAAATTTTAAACAAAACATTTTTGACACAGAACTTGCTAGTTATATATTAAATACAAACAAAAAAAATTATGATTTAAAATCACTTGTTCCATTATATCTTGGTGAAAATATTTATGACGAAAATCCTGAAAATCTATTACCAAAAATTTTAAAAATAGGTCAAATTTTATTAAATGAAATTAATGAATGTAATTTATCAAAACTACTTTTTGACATTGAACTTCCAATTTCTTATATACTCTCAGAAATGGAGTATTATGGAGTAAAAATAGACAAAGAAAAATTATTGAAAATAAGAGAAGAAATAAAGAAAAAAATTGAAAAATTAACAATAGAAATTTCAGAAATCAGTGGATCAAGTATAAATCCACAATCCCCAAAGCAAGTAAGTTTTCTATTATATGAAAAATTAGGCCTAAAGGCCTTTTTAAAAAACAAAAAAAATTTATCAACAGATCAAGAAACTTTAATAGAATTACTTCCAATACATCCAGTTATTGAAAAAATAATTGAATTTAGAGAATTAAATAAACTTTTAACAACATATTTTAATATTTTACCTGAACTCGTAGATAAGAATAATCGATTACATACAACATTTATACAAACAGGGACAGCAACTGGAAGAATTATTTCAAAAGAACCAAATTTACAAAATATTCCAATAAGAACAGAATTTGGAAAAAAAGTAAGAGAAGCATTTATTTCAGATGAAGATTATTTTCTTGCTTCCTTTGATTATTCTCAAATTGAATTAAGAATTCTTGCTCATTTTTCATCAGATGAAAATTTAATTGAAGCGTTTAATAAAGGAGTTGATATTCATACAGAAACAGCATCACAACTTTTTTCAATACCAAAGGAGAGTATAACTGAAGAACAAAGAAGAAAAGCTAAAACTATAAATTATGGAATAATATATGGAATGAGCCCTCATGGTTTAGCAAGAGAATTAAGAATTTCTGATGAAGAGGCACAAATTTATATTGATTTATATTTTAATAAATTTAGAGGAGTTAAAAAGTTTATTGATAGTGTTATAAGTGAAGCAAAAGAAAAGGGTTATGTTGAAACTATTCTTGGAAGAAAAAGGTATATTCCTGAATTAAAATCAAAAAATTCAAATTTAATTAAACTTGGAGAAAGAATTGCTATTAACACACCAATTCAGGGGTCAGGTGCAGATATAATAAAAGCCAGTATGGTCAATGTATGGAAAAATTTAAAAAATAGAAAATCTAGAATTGTATTGCAAATTCATGATGAACTTCTATTAGAAATACACAGAGATGAGGTTGACGAAATTATTGATATGGTAAAAAATGAAATGGAAAATACAATAAAACTTTCTGTACCTATTAAAGTTGATTATGGAATTGGAAAAAATTGGCTTGAGTGTAAAAAATGAGATTAATTGGACTTACAGGTAATATTGCCTCTGGTAAATCTAAAATAAGTGAATATTTAAAATCAAAGGGTTTTAAAATAATAGATGCTGATTCATTAGGTAAAACTGTTTTAAATATAGATAGTATAAAAAATAAAATAATAAGAACATTTGGTAAAAACATATTAAATGATGATGGTTCTATAAATAGAAGAGAGCTTGGAAGAATTGTTTTTTCTTCAAAAGAAAATCTTAAAAAATTAAATAGAATTACACTTCCTATATTAACAAAGTTGGTCAAAAGGAAAATATATGAATTTAAAAAGAAAAAAGTCAAATATGCTGTTCTTGATGCTGCAATTTTAATTGAAGCTGGTTGGCATAAATTTGTTGATGAAGTATGGGTCGTTTATACTGATTCTGAAACACAACTTGAAAGATTGATTAAAAGAGAAAATTATAGTGTTGAAGAAGCAAAAAGTAGAATAGAAGCACAATTAAATATCGAAGAAAAATTAAAATATGCAGATAAAGTAGTTAATAATTCTTATGATTGGGAAAACACAAAAAAACAAATTGATACAATTTTAGAAGATTTATTTAGAAATGAAACTCAGTTTTTCAAAGATTAAAACCTATCTTGAATGTCCTTTAAAATACTACTTTTTATATGAATTAAAACTTCAAGAAAAACCGAAACCTTATAAATCTTTTGGGAAGTCACTTCATCTTACACTTTCAAAGTTTCATTCACTTCCAAAATATCCTTCCTTTGATAATTTAAAGGAAATCTATCAAAAAAATTGGATTAATGAAGGATTTAGAAATGAAGAAGAAGAAAAAAAAGAATTTCTAAGAGGCCTTGAATTACTTAAAAAATATTATTATAAAAATATTTTTCATTATGATAAAGCATACAAAGTTGAAAAATATATAAATTTTAAAATTAATGAATTTGAAATATATGGTTTTGTCGATAGAATTGATAAGATAAATGATGATTTTGAATTAATTGAATATAAGACAGGAAAATACAGTATCGATTTTAATTCTATTGGACTTATTGATGAAAGCGAAATACTTCAAATGTCAATTTATTATTTTGCATTTGAAAGAGAATTTAATAAACCTCCTAAATTTTTATCAATTTATTATTTAACTCTTGATTTTGATTATAAAAAGAGAATTTATTTAAAAGAAGAAAACTTAAATAAATCATTAGATTTAATACTAAATGTAGGAAAAAAAATCAAAAGTGGAGATTTTTTTAAAAAAGAAAATAATTTTTGTAAATTTTGCGATTTTAAAAAGGAGTGTTCGGAATGGAAAAAATAAGAGTTAGATTTGCTCCATCCCCAACGGGATTGTTACATATTGGAAGCGTAAGAACAGCTTTTATAAATTATCTATTTGCAAAAAAGGAAAACGGTACATATATTTTAAGAATAGAAGATACAGATGTTGAAAGGTCAAAAAAAGAATCTGTTGAAGCAATTTTAAGTGGTTTAAAATGGCTTAAGATAAATTGGGATGAGGGTCCATATTTTCAAAGCGAAAGATTAGAGATTTACAAAAATTATCTAGGAGTTCTTCTTAATAAGGGATACGCTTATCCTTGTTTCTGTAAAAAAGAAGAAATAGAAAAAGAGAAAGAAAATGCGATAAAAAATGGCAAAATATATAAGTATAGTGGAAAATGTAAAAATTTAGATAAAAAAGAAGTTTATAGAAAGTTAAGTTTAAATGAAGAACATGTTTATAGATTTAATGTAACAAAAGGCAAAGTTATATTTAATGATTTAATAAAAGAAAGAGTTGAGTTTGATAATGAGATATTAGATGATTTTATAATTGTAAGAAGCGATGGAATGCCAGTATATAATTTTTCATGTGTTGTAGATGATATTGAGATGAAGATTACTCATGTTATTAGAGGTGAGGATCATCTTTCTAATACACATAAGCAAATACTTTTATATGATGCATTTGGAGTAAAACATCCAAAATTTGGACATCTCCCATTAATACTTGGAAAAGATAGAGAAAAATTGTCAAAAAGACATGGTTCTGTCTCAATTGAAGAGTTTATGAAGGAAGGCTACCTTCCTGAAGCTATATTAAACTATATTTTTTTAATCGGATTTTCATTAAGAGAAACAAAAGAAATATTTAATATTGATGAAATGATTAATATTTTCTCAATTGAGAAGATATCAAAAAATTCACCAGTTTTTGATCATGATAAGTTAAAATGGATAAATTCATATTATATTAGAAATTTAGATGATGAAACAATTCTAACATTATCAGATAAATTTTTACCACCTCAATTGAAATTAAAAGGAGTTCATTTTTTAAAAAAATTATTCAAAGAAATAAAAGGAAATATAAAAGTTTTAAATATAGAAAACCTTACAGAATATTTTTATAAAGAGCCTCTATATGACAAAGATATAATAAGTGATTTAAAGAAAAGTAAAATTTTTATAGATTTTTTAAAGATTTTATATAAAAGAATCATAGAAATAGAAAAATTTGATAGTATTAATATTGAAAAAGAAATAAAAATGATTTTAATTGAATTAAATATAACATTAAAAGAAATTGCACAACCTTTAAGGTATATATTAACAGGAAGATTTGCCTCACCAGGTTTATTTATATTAATGGAACTTTTAGGAAAAGAAATTGTTTTAAAAAGAATAGAAAATCTTATATGTTAAAATGAATTTAGAGGTTAAAGATGTATTGTGATATATGTAAAAAAAGAGAAGCATCTATTTTTATTACAGAGATTATAAATGGAGAAAAAAAATCACTTCATTTATGTTTTGAGTGTGCAACTAATATTGGAATAAAAGGCATACTCAAGGAACTCAATATTCCTTATGATGAAAATATAATAAAGAAATTTTTAAGTTTAATGCCTGGATTTATTGAAGAAAAAGAAAAAGAGAAAATATGCAATACTTGTGGAACAAAATTTGATGAATTTAAAAAGAGTGGTTTCTTGGGATGTAATGAATGCTATGAAATATTTAAAGATGAGTTAAGACCAATAATTTTAAATCTTCATGGTAGCATGAAGCATACAGGAAAAAGAAAAGGAGAAAAATTCACTCCAAAAACTACAATTGATGAGAAAATCAAAAATTTAAAGAGAGAACTTGAGTATGCAATAGAAGAAGAAAGATATGAGGATGCGGCTAAAATAAGAGACAAAATAAAAGAGCTTTTAAATAATGTTAAAAACAATTCTTAAAAATTTACCTAATTGGATTAAAACTTATGGTATAAATGGAGATGTAACTATTAGCAGTAGAATCAGAATAGCTAGAAATATAGAAGGATTTAAATTTCCTTTTAAATGTTCAGTTGCTGAAAAAAATAAAATTGTTGAAAAATTAAAATATAAAATTGAAAATTCAAGTTTTTATAAAAAATATAATTTATTTGGACTAAATATAATTGATTTGAAGGATGTTGAGAGATTAGCTCTTGTTGAAATGCACATAGTTTCGCCATTATTCATTGAAAATCCTTATGGAAAGTACCTTTATTTGAGTGAAGACGGTTCTATTAGTATAATGATTAATGAAGAGGATCATATTAGATTACAAATAATAAAAGAGGGTTTTTCTCTTGATGAAATTATTATAAATGCATTTGAAATAATCGATGAAATTGAAGATAAAATTGAATTATCTTATTCAAACACACTGGGTTTCATTACTTCTTGTCCAACAAATTTAGGCACAGGTTTAAGAGCATCTTTACTTATGCATCTACCAATATTAACTTTAATTGGTAAAATGAATGAAATAATAGAAAATTCGACTAAATTTTCAATTACGATTAGAGGAACATTCGGTGAAGGTAGTGAAATTATTTCATCGCTTTTTCAAATTTCAAATACAACTACACTTGGGAAAAGCGAAGAAAATATTATTGATAGTGTTAAAAAGATAGGAATAGAAATTCTTAAAATTGAAAGAAATGAAAGAGACAAATATTTTATTAATAAAAAAAATTTTTTATTAGATGAAATAAGAAAAGCAAAAAGTAAATTAAAATACTCATATAAAATTTCATATAAAGAAGCAAGTGAAATTCTATCGATTTTGAGATTAGGTTCTATATTAAAAGTTATTGATATACCAATTGAATTATTAAATGAACTTTTGATGAAAATTAGGTCTAATATTATGAAAGTTGAGTTCGATACACCTTTGGAAAGTTTCATTGATAATTTAAGAGCAGAATATTTAAAGAATATATTAATGGGTTATATATGAGCAAAGAAAATAAAAAATTTGTTTGTAAAGAATGTGGATATGAATCTTATATTAAACTTGGAAAATGCCCCTTTTGTGGTTCGTGGGATTCATTTCAAGAGAAAGATGAAAAAGAAAAAATAAATTTAGATAGTGTATCATTAAAATTATATGAATC
Source organism: Caldisericia bacterium (assembly GCA_026414995.1). NCBI lineage: Bacteria > Pseudomonadati > Caldisericota > Caldisericia > Caldisericia bacterium. The sequence goes on from JAOAHY010000006.1 coordinate 55,279, forward strand.
AGATAAAAATGAAATTATAAGGCTAAAAACTGGTTTTTCTGAAATAGATGAATTACTTGGAGGTGGTTTTCTATCTGGCTCTTTTGTTTTAATATCTGGAGAACCAGGTATTGGTAAATCAACTTTATTGCTACAAATTTGTTTAAATGTATCTAAAACTGAAAAGGTTCTTTATATTTCAGGTGAGGAGTCAAGTTTACAAATATTAAATAGAATAAAAAGGTTAACACAAGTTATTCCGGAAAATTTTTATTTAATATATGAAATAGATATTGATAAAATAATTGATGCTTTAGAAAAAATAAAACCTTCACTTTTCATTTTAGATTCGATCCAAGTTATAAGAGATGAAGAAATAGATTCACTATCAGGTTCACCATCCCAAGTAAGAAATGTTGCAGAAAAAATTGGAGAGTTTATAAAAAGAAATATGACTGTTGGTGTTGTTGTAGGCCATATAACAAAAGAAGGAGAAATTGCTGGTCCAAAACTTCTTGAACATATTGTTGATACAGTTCTTTATTTAGAAGGAGAAAAATATCAATATTATAGATTATTAAGATGCAAAAAAAATAGATTTGGCTCAACTCAGGATATTGTTGTTTTATCAATGGAAGAAGAAGGTTTAAAAGAAATAAAAAATCCATCCTCTCTTTTTTTAACAAAAAGAGAAAAAGAGGTTCCAGGAAGCACAATTGTACCAGTAATTGAGACAGGACAAAAACCAATTCTTGTTGAACTTCAAACTTTATCAGTTCCAACTTACTATACACAACCCAGAAGAATCTGTTTAGGTATTGATTTAACAAGAGTTTCAATAATGATTGCTCTTATAGAGAAATTTTTCAAATTAAATCTTTCAAAATTTGATATTTTTGTTAATGTAACAGGAGGGATTAAAATTGAAGAAAGATCGTCAGACTTACCTTTAATTATTTCAATATACTCATCCCTCATGAATTTACCAACATCAAATATTGTTTCATTTGGAGAAGTAGGATTGAGCGGAGAAATAAGACCTGTTTCATTTATAAAAAGGAGAATTTTAGAAAGTATAAAACTTGGTTTCAAAAATTTTATAGTACCTAATTTTTCAAAAAATGATATAAAATTAAGTAAGGAGGTTAATTTAATAGAAATATGTAACATTAACGAATTAAAAGATGTATTAAAAAAAGGAGTTTAATAATGAAGAAATTTTGGATTTTTTTTAGGTATTTTTTTTCATTTTTAGGTGGGATTATAGGAGTTTTCATATCATATAAATTTTTGTTTTTTTTAACTAACTTAATAAATCTTAATTTTTTAATAATTTACTTTATTTTCTTTTTACTTTTTTTCTTTATATTTTTCCTTCTTTCACCACCTTTTACAAAATTATTAATTTTTATAGGAAAAAAAATTAACACTTTTTTTTCTTCTCTATCTCTTCCAGAATTATTTCTTGGATTATTTTCTGTTTTAATAGCACTAATAATTTCTTTTCTTTTATACTCTTTAATTTCAAAAATTCCATTAATTGGTATTTATCTTGGAGTAGCAGTTGGTCTATTTGTATTTGGAATTGTTGTTTGGGCAATACTTTCAAGAAAAACAGAAATTATTGATTCTATAAAAAGTTTAGGAAGAGGTGGAGAGGATAAATTACAAAAAGAAAAAAAGTTTTTTAATAAATATATATTAGATACATCAGCAATAATTGATGGAAGAATTTTAGAACTTATACAATTAAATTTTATAGATGGTAGAGTTTATATTCCAATTTTTATCTTAGAAGAATTACATCTTGTTGCTGATTCTGAGGATCAATCAAAAAGAATAAGAGGAAGAAGAGGTCTTGAAATTCTTGATAGACTAAAAGATGAATATCCAGATAAAGTTAAAATTCTTGAAGAAAGAGGTGAAATATTACCAATTGATACAAAATTAATAGATCTTGCTAAGAAATTAAAGGCAAAATTAATAACAACTGATTATAATTTAACACAGGTTTGCAGAACAAGAGATGTGCCAGTTTTAAATATTAACGAATTAGCCTTTTCACTAAGAAAGGTTGTTTTACCTGGTGAAAGATTAGAGATTAAAATAATTAAAGAAGGGAAAGAAAGAAATCAAGGAGTTGGTTATCTCGACGATGGTACAATGGTAGTGGTTGAAGAGGGTAAATATTATATTGGAAAAAAAGTTTTAATCGAAGTTACATCCTTTTTGCAAGGCCCAACTGGTACTATGATTTTTGGAGATTTATTGAAAGATGATAGGGACAGTAATAGTTGGAGGAGGTAAAAGTAAAAGGTTCAATGATGATAAAATTTTCTATAAAATTAATGATTTACCATTAATATATTACACATTAATTCCCTTTATAAAATGTGACAAAATAGATAAAATTGTAGTAGTTCTTTCTAAAGATAGAGTTGATGAAGGTATTAATTTTTTAAAAAGTTTTACTAAAATCATTGGAATTGTTGAGGGAGGTGAAGAGAGAAAAAATTCTGTTTTTAATGGGTTAAAATTTTTTTATAATAATGAAAAAATAGACTATGTCTTAATACATGATGGTGCAAGGTCAAATATAAAGATTGAAATAATTGAAAAGGTGATAGAAAATTTAGATATGAATTCGTGTGTTATACCAGTAGTTCCAGTGATTGAAACCTTAAAATATATTGAAAATGGAAATATCATAAAAACACTTGACAGAGATAAAATTTTTATAGCGCAGACACCTCAAGGTTTTCCCTTTCTAAAAATATTTGAGTTATTAAATAAGTATATTAACGAAAAATTATTTGATGATTCATTAGTTTTTGAAATGGAAGGCTTAAAAGTTAAAGCCATAGAAGGGGATATTGAAAATATAAAGGTAACATATAAAAGTGATATTTTAAAAGTTATTGATTTCATTAAAAGAAATGAGAATCGGTATAGGATTTGATTTTCATATAATTAAAAAAAATTTACCAATGTATATTGGAGGAGTATTAATAAATAAAGATTTTGGTTTTTATAGTAACACTGATGGAGATATTTTAATTCATGCTATCGTTGATGCAATTTTAGGGGCAATTGGAGAGAAAGATATTGGTGAACTATTTGATGAAAATTGGAAAGGAAGAAGTAGCATCAAGATTTTAGAAAATACTTTAGAGATAATGAGAAATAAAAATTTTGAAATTGTTAATATAGATGCTGTTATTATACTTGAAAAACCGAAAATTATTGATTTTAAGGATATAATTCTTGAAAATTTATCTAAGATTATGAAAATTGATAAAGAAAAGATCAATATAAAAGGAAAAACAATGGAAAAAATTGGATTCATAGGCAAAAGAAAAGGTGGTGCTTCTTTTGTAGTTGTTCTTCTTAAAGAAATTTGTTAACTCTTTCTTTTAATATTTAAAAATTTTTGTAATTCTTTATAATTATATGTATTTATTATTTTTTTCTCATCTATTAGAGCTCTTTTTGCAATATTAACTCCATATTCATTAACAAACTTAAGTTGTGGTGATATATGGGCATCAGAGTTTATTGAAAAATAAATATTATATTTATTTGCTTCAAACAAAAGAGAAGATGAAAGGTCTAACCTATCTAATGTCGAATTTATCTCAAGAAATGTTTTTGTTTTTTCAGCTTCAATAAATAAACTTTTCCAATCTAAATCCATCTCTTTTCTTTCCCCAATTTTTCTACAACTTGGATGAGCAATAATTGTAATGTAAGGATTATTCATTGCATTTATGTATCTTTTAGTATTAATATCTTTAGATTCATTAAAATTAAAATGAATTGATCCTATAACATAATCAAGATCTTTTAATATTTCCTCTTCTACATCAATAGAACCATCAATTCTAATATTCGCTTCAACACCAAAAAGAATTTTTATATTTGGAAAAATCTTTTCAATTTTTTTAATTTCTAATCTTTCTTCTAAGATTTTTTCTCTTTTCATACCTTTAGCAATTTTCAAATCTTCAGTATGGTCTGTAATTCCTATATACTCATAACCCATTTCAACTGCTTCTTTAACCAAATCATAAATTGTTGATATTCCATCTGAATAATTTGAATGTATATGGAGATCTCCTTTTATTGAGTAATTAAAAGACAAATTATTATCAATTTTAAGATAAATTTGCCAATTATCTCTAAATTCTGGTGGAATATACGGAATTGAAAAAAGATAAAAAATTTCTTTTTCACTCAAATTTTCTAATTTTAAAAATCCTATTTTAGTAGATATAATATTCATATTTCTTGCTTTCTCATTTAAAAAAAGATTAAAACTTTTTGGTCCAGTATAATAAATTAAAGCTGAACCAAAATAATTTTCCGGTATAAAATTTATAATAATTTCCAATTCAGAATAAATTGTTTTGAATTTTATAAAGTTATTGTTTTTTTCAATTAATACAAAATCATTAGAATTTTTTAAGAAATTTAAAATTTTTTCTATATTATAATTAAACGCAAGCAAATTCAAGTTTTTTATAACTTCTTTTTTTCTTCTTACACTACCCGTTAATATAATTTCATTTATACCAATTTTTTCTAATTCATTTTTTACAAAGTTAAAAACAGAAATTCCATATGAGTATGAAAATTCATTTTGTAATTTATTGTATGTATTCAAATTTTTATTAATAAATTCTTCACCTTTTATCCCAATTTCTTTAATATTCCTTAATTTTTTTTCCTTTAAAGCTTGTTTTAAATCATTTATATCAACAATATTTAATTCTTTATAAAGAATATTAGCAAGTTTATTACCTATTCCTGGAATTTTTGTTAACTTTATTAATGAATTTGGAATTTCTTTTAAAGAAGATTCAATTTCTTCGCTTTTCCCGTTAAATACAAGTTCTCTTAAAATTTTTCTTATATAATCTTTCTCAATAAAATATTTTTCAAATAGACTAAAATTTTCTCTATTTAATCTAAAATTTAGTGATTGAATTGTATCTGCAACTATTTTAAGTTCTGTAATTATTTTTTTGTTAATATTTTTGAATTTTAGGGCATCAATATAATATAAGATTTTATTTAAGATAATGAAATTATCCAATTTTTTTCCTTATCAAACCATTAAGTTCTTTTTCTATTCTGATTTCTATTTTCTCTATTATTTCTTTTATATCTTCATCTGTTAATGTTTTTTCAGAGCTTGAAAAAACAAGATTTATAGCATAACTTCTATTATCTATGCCAATTTTTTCATCTTCATAAATATCAAAAAGTGAAAATCTATTTAAAATTTTTCCTGATTCCTCTTTAATTATTTTAATCAAATCATTAAATTTTTTATCCTTAGGAATAATAATTGATAAATCGAAAGTTAAGCTTGGAAATTTTGTTATTTCTTTAAAATCTTTTTTAATAGAAACATACTTTTTCAATTTCTCAAGTTCTATTATTGATATATAAACTCTTTGATTTATATTTAGTTTTTCAATTAAATCATCACAAATTTCTCCAATTTCTCCTACAATTTGATTATTTACATATATTTTTCCATATCTTGTAGGATGGAAAATATTTGATTTATCATTATTTATTATAGTAAATTCATTTATATTCAATTCATTAAATAATTTTTCAAGTATTCCTTTTAAATGATAAAAGTTATAAAATCTATCTTTTTCTCCCCAATATTTTTCAATTATCTTACCTGTCAAACCAACTATAAGTTCCTCTTCTTCTAAATATTTATCTTCTTTTTCATAATAAATTTTTCCAATTTCAAATATAGCTATGTTTTTATTTCCAAAACTAATGTTTTTTTCAATAACTTTTAATATACTCGGTAAAAGATTTGTTCTTAGAACATTTTGATCTTGTCTTAAAGGATTAATTAATTCGATAGGTTTTCTATCAAAACTAAAACTTAAAAGATAGTCTCTATCAAGAAGCGAAAGAGTTAATACTTCATTAAGACCAAGAGATGTTAATATTTGTGAAATTTTATTATTGAATTTAATTTCAAAATTATCTATATAGGGGTCAATTTTAATATAAGGTACTGTTGGTGAAATATTTTCAATACCATAATATCTAACTAATTCTTCAATAAGGTCTATTTCTGTTTTTACATCTGGTCTGTTATATTCCTGAATAAACAAAGAATAATCGTCTCCTTTTTCTATTTCTTTAAATCCACCTCTATTTAGAATTTCAACAATTTCCTCATTTTTTATATTAAATCCTATAATTTTTCTTGCTCTCTCAAACCTTAATTTTATTGGTTCAATTTTTAAAGATTCGGAATAGATATCAATTGGTTTATATATTTTTTCACCTTGAAATGTTTGAGCTGATGAAAATCCAATTAAAAGAGTTTTATTTATATCTATTCCTTTCTCAAATCTTGATGAAGCTTCTGTTTCAATTTTAAGTTTTCTTTTTGTTTTAGAAATTGATGCAGGATTAAAATATGCAGATTCAAGTAAAATGTTTTTTGTATCAAAGTTTACCTCTGTTTCTTTACCACCTATAATTCCAGCTATTGCAATCGGCCTTAATGCATCACATATAAGTAACATTCCTTCCTCTAATTCTCTCTCTTTACCATCAAGAGTAATAATTGTTTCACCTTTTTTTGCCTCTCGAACTATAACCTTTTTTTCTAATTTATCTAAATCGAATGCATGTAAAGGTTGACCATATTCAAACATAAATACATTAGTTGAATCAACAATATTATTTACAGGTCTTTGTCCTATTGACAATAATTTTCTTAAATTAAAAATATTAGATTTTCCAACATTAACTCCTTCAATAACTACTCCAACATATCTTGGACATAAATAGGTATTTTTAATCTCAATTTCAAATTTAGTTTCTGGTAAATTTTCTAAATTTAAAATTAGCTCTTTATTATTATTAAATTTTCCCAATCCATATCTTTCTAATTCTTTTGCTAATCCATATAGTGAAAGAAGATCTCCTCTGTTTAATGTTTTTATTTCAAAAATATAATCATTAAGCCATAAAGCATTCTTTAAGTCTTCATATAAAGGAGTATCATCAGGTAATACAAATATTCCTTCCTTATATATATCTGATAAAGATGAATCATCAATTCCTATTTCATCATATGATAAAAGAAGAGCCTCTGAAATATATCCTTCTATATTAATAGGTTTTACATTAATTAGTTCATTAGTTTTCTCTCCATTTTGTATTTTATGTTTATAAACAGCACCTCCTGGTAATGCAATAGGTACAATATCATTTATTTTTAAATTTTTAGCTCCTGTTATAGATTTTAATATTGTATTTTTAAATTGTATAAAACATAATGATAAATTATTATTAATTTTTTTAATGTCTTTAATTTTACCTGTAAAACAATTTTTTATATCACTCTCCTTTTTGTAAATCTCTTCAATTTCAAGACCCCTGAAAATTGTAATATTTTTTATTTCTTCTATGTCTTTTTTTAATTCAATAAATTCACTTAACCAATTTAATGAAACTTTCATCTTTTTTCTCCTTAAAATTCATTAAGAAACCTTAAATCATTTTCATAAAAATATCTTATATCTGATATTCCAAATTTTATCATTGCTACTCTTTCAACTCCAAGACCGAATGCAAAACCTTGCCATTCTTCTGGATCAATATCAACATTTTTTAACACATCAGGATGAACCATGCCAGCGCCTAATATTTCAACATATCCAGTATATTTGCATACACTACAACCTCTTCCATAACATAAACTACAAGTTGCAGCAACCTCAAGACCTGGTTCAACAAATGGGAAATATGAAATATAAAACTTTGTTTGAGTTTTTTCTCCAAACATTTTTTTTGCGAATAAATCGATAATACCCATCAAATCTGCTAAAGATATATTTTTATCTATCATAAGACCTTCTACTTGATGAAATATAGGAGAATGAGAAGCATCAAACGGATCTCTTCTAAAACATCTTCCAGGTGAAATAATTCTTAATGGTGGTTTAATTTTTTCCATTGTTCTTATTTGAACAGGAGAAGTGTGAGTTCTAAGAAGTAATCCATTTGGTAAATAAAATGTATCCCACATATCTCTAGATGGATGATATTTTGGTATGTTTAAAGCCTCAAAGTTATAATATTCATTTTCAATTTCTGGTCCAAATGAGAGATGAAAACCCATTCTCATAAAAATATCAATAATTTCATTTTCAACAATTTTTAATATATGTCTTTTGCCCAAATTATAAGGGTATCCAGGTAATGTCTCATCAATTTTTTCTTCTTGGATTTTTAGTTTTTTTAATTTATCTAATATCTTAATTTTGCTTTTTTCAATGGCTAATTCAATTTCATTTTTTAATATATTAATTAATTCTCCATATTTTCTTTTCTCTTCAAAATCCACAATTGTCTTAAACTTTTCTGTTAAATTTTTAATAATCCCCTTTTTGCCAAGAAATTTAACTCTAACTTTTTCTAAATCTTCAAGAGTTTCTATTTTATCTAAATCAGCAAAGAGTTCATTCAAGATTTCATCCTTTTTTACATCCATTATAAGCTCCTTTTTATACAATGTTTGCATTTATTATATCTAAAAGTGTATAATATTTTCAATGGAAGAAAAAAAGGTCAATTTTAAATCTATTGCCAAAAATATTCTTTTATCTTTTATTCTTACAATTTTAGCAATTTTTATAATTGTTTTATTATCGAAAGGCGAAGGGTTTTTGGGTATCTTTTTTGAGATTAAACCATTTTATCTAATTTTAGCCTTTATAATTGTTGGAGTTTCTTGGATATTAGAGTCATCAATAATTTTATTGAGTTTAAAATTAGTGAATAAAAATATTTCATTAAGGGAAGCAATAAATCTTGCAATAATAGGTAATTTCTTTTCAGCAGTGACTCCATTTCAAACAGGTGGTCAACCTTTTCAAATGTATATTTTGAATAAAAATTTCAATGTTGAATATGGAAAAAGCGCTCTAATATTTTTAATAAAAGAGATATTAGCATTTATTGTTAGAATAAGTCTTTTTGTTGCAATACCAATTTTTATAACATTTTTTAAATTTGAATTTCATTTGAGTGAAGGAGTAAATTTGGCTTTAAATATTGGTTTAATATTTTATCTTTTAATATCACTTTTAATTCTTTTAGCAATGTTTAAACCTAAAAAACTTGCTCTTTTCATTGAAAAAATAGTTATAAAAATCTTTCCACCTAAAACTTCAGAAAAAATTATTGAAGAAATAGAAAAAAATATAAATTTATTTGAAGATGGTAAGAAAAATATTAGTAAAAATAATATTAAAGACTTATTTGTAATTTTTTTACTAAGTTTATTTCAGTGGTTATCATCACTTTTTCTTCCAGTAATACTATTAAAGGGTCTTGGATCTAATTCCCCTATTTTGTCTATTATTTTTGTAACGGTAATTTTTTTATTGTCTATAGTTTATGTACCAACACCTGGAACATCTGGTGCAGCAGAATTAGGAATTGCGTTTTTATTTTCGTCATTTTTACCAAGACAACCATTAATAGCTTTTATTTTATTATGGAGATTTTTTTATTATTACTTAACTATAATTGTTGGTGGAATTTTTCTTTTAAAGGAATTTTTTAAAAAAAAGAAACCAAAAAAATTATAAAACTTTATCAATTTCTCCACCGCCTAATACTATATCATCTTCATAAAATACTGCAGATTGACCTGGTGTTATTGCAAATTCTTTCTCATATAAATGAACTATTGCAGATTCATTTACAATTTCAAACTCACAATTTATTTCTCTACCTTTATATCTAGTTTTAACTTTTATATTTTTTTTATCTTTAATGCTATCAATGTCCACAAGCCAATTTAATTTTTTTATTATAAACTTATCTTTATATGCAAATTTTCTTTCTCCAACATATAAAATATTATTTTTAATGTCAATATCAACTACATAAAGAGGCTCTTTCCATGCTATATTTAAACCACTTCTCTGTCCTATTGTATAAAAATAGTAACCATTATGTTCTCCCAATTCTTTTCCGCTAATATGAATAATTTTACCCTTCTTCTCATTGAATATTTCTTTTAAAAATAAATTTTTGTCTTTTGTTATAAAACATAAATCTTGACTTTCCTTAGGAATTTCTTCAAAAATATTTAACTTTTTAAAATTTTTAATAACATCACTTTTTTTATATTCTCCTAATGGAAAATAAATTTTTGGCAAATATTCTTTTTTTAATCTATATAACATATATGATTGGTCTTTTTCATTATCTAAACCTTTTTTCAAATAATAATTTTTTCCTTCTTTAACTATTCTTGCATAATGACCAGTTGAAATTAAGTCTCCTTCTTTAAATAAATTTTCAAAAAGTATTTTAAATTTAACTTTTTCATTGCATATAACACATGGGTTTGGAGCCTTTCCATTTTTATATTCTTCTATGAAATAATTTATGATTTCCTTTTTAAAAATCTCTCTTGCGTCAATTATTTTTAATGGAACATTTATTGCATTTGTTAATTTTTTTACATTATCTAAATTGCAACATTTAAGAGGACACGATGAATCTATTGACTCAAATAAAATAAAAACTGCACATATATCATAAAGAGCTTTTTTTAACAAATAAAGTGCAAAACTTGAATCAATTCCTCCTGAAACTCCTAAATATATCACAAGTTAATTTTATAAAATAAATGAAAATTTTCAAATAACAAAGATTTGAAAATAACTTTATGATACCTCTTGACAAATTTAAAGTTTTTGTTAAACTTCAAAAATAGTGTCTTTAGATTATGTCTAAAGACAATTTGAAAATTTAAAAAAGTTTAACATCAAGATACTTGACAAAAAGTAACTTGATGTTATAATTTAAAATTGGAGTAGTACCTTGAAAACTAAGCAGTACTTGTTTATACCGTACTGTCAGGATTTAAACTTTCTAAAGTTTGAACTATATTTAGGTTAACTTTGGAGAGTTTGATCCTGGCTCAGGGTGAACGCTGGCGGCGTGCCTAATGCATGCAAGTCGAGCGGCAACAGATCCTTACCTCTGGTAAGGATGCTGGCGAGCGGCGAACGGGTGAGTAATACGTGGGTAACCTACCCTGAAGAAGGGGATACCCCACCGAAAGGTGGATCAATACCCTATAATCTCCAAGAAGGTAACTTCTTGGAGGAAAGGTGGCAGTTTCTGCTATCGCTTCAGGATGGGCTCACGGCCCATCAGCTAGTTGGTGAGGTAATGGCTCACCAAGGCTAAGACGGGTAGCTGGCCTGAGAGGGTGGTCAGCCACATTGGGACTGAGACACGGCCCAAACTCCTACGGGAGGCAGCAGCAGGGAATCTTGGGCAATGGGCGAAAGCCTGACCCAGCGACGCCGCGTGGGTGATGAAGGCCTTCGGGTCGTAAAGCCCTTTTCTAGGGGATGAAGGATTATATCTTGAATAAGGATATAATCTTGACAGTACCCTAGGAATAAGCTCCAGCCAACTACGTGCCAGCAGCTGCGGTAATACGTAGGGAGCAAGCGTTACCCGGAATCACTGGGGGTAAAGGGTGTGCAGGTGGTTTAGCAAGTCGATTGTCAAAGCCCACAGCTTAACTGTGGAAAGGCATTCGATACTGCTAAACTAGAGGACGGAAGAGGGAAGTGGAATTCCCGGTGTAGCGGTGCTGTCTCTTATACACATCT
>JAOAHY010000007.1 GCA_026414995.1 Caldisericia bacterium
AAGAAAATAAATTAAATGAGAAAGATTTAAAAGAAAATGAAGAATTGACTTTAAATAAATTAGAAAAAGAGAAAGTTTTAATTAAAAAATCAAAAAATCTATTAAATTTTAAATATTCAATCTCTTTTCCTTTAAAACATGATAAAGAATTAATTGGTTTTATCTCTTTTCTATCAAATAAAACAAAATCAATAAATAGACAAAATTTACTTTTTCTTAAAGAGATTTCAAATGACCTAAATCTTGGAATCTCAAAGTTTTTGGACAAGGAGATGGTTATGAAAAAAACAAAAGAACAAGAAAAAACAATAGATCTTATGCTAAAAGCATTTTCAAAAATAATTACAATGAAAGAGCCATATACTGGAGATCATTCATCAAGAGTTTCAATTATAACTTATTTGATAGGAAAGGAGTTAAATTTAAATAAAGAAAGTTTAAAAGCATTAAAATATGCATCATTTTTACATGACCTTGGAAAACTTTTTGTTCCCTCTGAAATTCTAAATAAATATGGAAAATTAAGCGAAAGAGAATTTAGTTTGATAAAAGAACATGTCTTAAAAAGTTATGAAATAGTAAAAGATATAAATCTCCCAGAACCAACAGAAAAAATAATTCTTCAGCATCATGAGAGATTAGATGGTTCTGGTTATCCTTATGGACTGAAAAATGATGAAATAATTCTTGAAGCAAAAATATTAGCAGTTGCAGATGTGATAGATGCGATGCTTTCAAATAGACCATATAGACCTCCTCTTGAAAAAGAAAAAGTTATAGAGGAACTTACAATAAATAAAGGAATTCTTTATGATGAAAAAGTAGTTGATATTGCTTTAAAAATAATTAATAAGATAAAATATAATTAGAAAATTAGGTATTTATAACTATGGCAAAATCTAAAAAGGAAGAACCCGAAGTAAAAGAAGAAGAGTTAAAAAAAGAAAAAGATGAAGAAAAAAAGGTTTTAAAAGAGAGTATCTACACTGGCAGTAAAGCATTGGAAACTGCTCCTAAAATTTATGGTGTATCAACTGGAGTTGAAGGTCTTGATAATCTCTTTTTTACAGTTGAAAGCGAAGATGGAAAAATAGTTAAAAAAAGTTTAAATGGAATTCCAGCCTATTCTGTATTTAATATAACTGGTGTTTCAGACACAGGAAAATCTCTGATGGTTGAACAGTTTGCTGTTGAACAAGCAAAAAGAGGAAATTCAGTTTGTTTTATTACTGTGGAATCTCCGGCTAATTTTGTTATTGTGTCAATGAAACACAGAGCAGAAGCCCTTGGATATGATTTTTCAAAATTTGAAAATAATATTATATTAATTGATGCAGCATCTCATTCAGTTTTAAGAGAGAATATACCAGATTTACTATCAACTCTTGCATATGTTATAAAGACTTATAAAGTAAAATTTACAATTATTGATTCAGTAACAGGTCTTTATGAAAATAAAGAAATGATGGCAAGAGCAGTTGTAAGAATTTTATTTAATTTTATGAAAAAATGGTATCAAACAGCACTATTTGTATCACAAAAAAGAAGTGGACATGAAGAGTTTACAGCAGAAGCAGCAGGTGGCTATGCAGTTGGTCATATTGTTGATGGAACGATGGTTTTTGCAAAAGAAATGATAGATTCTGGAATAAAAGCAAAGTTATATAAAAAAGAGTTAGGAGATATTGTAAGATTATTTAGAATTGATGGTTGTAGAATGTGTGGGCATGATACTAAAACACATTTGATGGAAATAACAGATTTAGGTTTAATTAGAATTCTTGAACCATTATCATCAAAATAAATTAAGGTGAAATCTTTACAATAAACTGAATTCTACTTTCACTTGAATATGGTTTTCCTATAAAGTTATCGAATTTTTTTGTAAGTTCAATTTGTTTATTTAAACTTTCTTTTTGTTTTTCTAATTCATCATTGACTTTCTTTATTCCATCTTTAATATTATTTATTCCATCAGAACTATATTGAAGTCCATAAAAATCAACACCTTTAATTTTTCCTCCTTTGATTAAAATTTCAAGAGATTTTATTAATTCATTCATACTATTATTAATACTATTTCCTAAATAGTTTATTCCTTCTTTAAATTTTGTTAAACCTGAATTTAATAAATTAGATAGACTATTTAGTCCTAATATAGATTTACCATCAACTTCTCCTCCATTTATGACTAAATTTAATGTATCTTTTATTTTTATATTAGAATCAATAAGAGCATTAACACCTAAAAGTGCTATTTTTAAATTTTCTAAAGAATTTATGATTAATTCATTTCCATCATATAATTTTTTAATATTTTCCTTAAGATCTTTTAAAGAAATTATATTTTTACCATCACCTAAATTTCCACCATTCAATAGAAAATTAATTAAAAGGTTTTCAAACTCAAGGTTTTCAATTAATTTTAATTTTAAATCATCTTTTATATTAATAGCTATGTTTTTATTTAATTCATTTATGCTTTTAATTTTATTAATAACTTCAATGTATCCATCTATCAAAAGTTGAAGCGAGAGAAGATTTTTATTAATCTCTCTCATATTACTTAAAATTAAATCAACACCTTGGGGAAGATTTTTAAGTGAATTTAATTTTTCAACATCAATTCCTTTAGATATTTGAAGCAAGATGTTAGAATTAATATTTATTCCCTGAGAAATAAGCATTAATTCTGAAATTCCCTTTTCAATTTCATTAAAATTAAAATTTCCTGCTTTTGTTAAGTTATTTTTAATCTCTTCAACATAAATTTTTTGAAATTCAATTAATTTTGCTAACCCATCTAAACCTTGTAGAAATTTTTTTAAAAAAGAGAAGTCAGGAAATTCGAAAGAAATTAAACCTGGAGAGATTGAAATTAATAGTTCTGGTAGCTCTATTTTATCACTTGTAAATTCAAAATAAACTTCATTAACAGGATTTAAAATTGCCATTAAACTTATTTGATATTTTTTTCCTAAAATTTGAGGCTTTGTATTATTGCTTAAATTTATTTCTTTTATTTTTGATGAATCAAGAGATGTTGTCATAACGAATAAAAGTGGAACAATCTCATTGTTTAATTTTGCTTTACTTTCACCCTTTATAACAACTTTTACATTACCACTCTTTCCTTTAATTTCTTCGGGATTTGACTCTTTACCATTAAAATAATATTTTAAAGTGAGAGAAAATGGAAGTTTGCCATTGTAATTACCTCTATAGTATGTATCTTGAATTTCTTCGCTTTTACCTTTAATTATCACACTATTCTCTTTAACTTCAATTTCACCTTCTCCAAAAACCTTTTTAATATCTGAAAGATTTTGGTATGGATCTATTACTTCATAATTACCAGTTCCTTTTACCCTAATCCAATCAATAAGAATTGCATTTTTTATTTCACCATATGGATTACATAAAACATAAATATTTTCATTATCATAAACTTTTATTTGTGAATTAATAGAAAAAATAGGGATAAATAACAAAGCAAAACATAAAATTATTAATATTATCTTTTTCATAACTTATACCTCCTTTTTAAAAATTTTTTTAATTGATAATTTTTGAATAAATGTATCTAAACTCTTTGAAATTGATGGAAGAAAAATAAGTGAGAATATTAACGATAAAAATGCTCCTCTTCCTAAACTTCCCATTGTATAATTGATAAGAGGAATTTTTGATAAAATGGCTGCAGGAAGGGTCATTAGTATCATTGTTCCAGACTTGTAATAATTGAATTTGAACTCCATTTAACACTTTCTGAAACTGCATCTTTAGGTATCAAACCTTTTCTTCTTTCTTCTTCATATCTTGAATAAACTAAAACTGAATAATCAATTGTTGCACCAAGCTGAATTGTATTTAACATTGTTGGTATAAAGAATGGTGATGATAATCCTATAAAACAATAATATGCAATATTTGTCCAAATCGCACTTTTTACAGTCAGTATTAAAATTGGTGGTACAATGAAAGATAAAAATCCTAAGAAAATTAAAATTATTATAAAAATAAATGAAAGTTTTGTTGTTTTTGATTGATCATCTATTGCAATCATTTTGAGATCATTTAACAAAAGTGATTCACCTGTTAAATATATTTCACCGCTTATATTTTCATTTATTAATTTTTCAATATTTTTTCTTAAAATTCCTCCTTGTGGTTCATTTATTTTATATTTTGAATAAATTATTGCTATTTCATAATTATCAGATATAAATTTATTAAACATTTCTTCAGGAATGAATTCATATGGAATAGTAGGATCCATAATAGTTGAATAGTGAAAAACCTCTTCTATACCATCTAAATTTTTTAATTTTTGAATAAGATTTAGAAAATTTTCATTATTTTTATATGTAATAAGATAAAGAGTTTCTTTTTCACCAAAAATTTCATTAACTTTATTTAAAGTTTTCATTGATTGTAAATTATCAGGATAAAAATTTTTAAGGTCATAAACAAGATTTACTTTGTTTGAACCAAAATAAGAAACAATAAAAATTATCACAAATATAAATGTAATGATAAAAGAGTATCTACTTAAAAATTTACCTAGTCTTTCAAAAGTTAATATTAAAGTTTTATGTTCTATTCCTGTTGCTAATTTATCAAAAATTACTAAAATTGATGGGAGAAATAAAAGAGTTGATAACATAGAAATAGTTACTCCTCTAACTAAAATCCAACCTGCTTGGTTAAATATTGTTAATCTTCCAAATGTAAGTGCATAAAAACCTGCTATTGTTGTTAATCCACTTAATAAAACTGGTTTAAAGGTTCTTAAAAGAGCTTCTTCCATTGCTTTCTCTTTTTCTATTTTCTTTCTCTCCTCAATGTATCTATGGTATAGAAACAAAGAATAATCAAGAGTTACTGCGAGTTGAAGAATAGAAACAATAGTGAATGATAGAAAATATACTTCTGTTTTTAAAAAAGCTGTAATTCCAATATTAATTAAAACACCTGCAAGCATCGAAAAAAGTATGAAAAATGGACCTAAAATTGTTGGAAAGGTAAAAATAAGAAAGATAAAAACAAGAATAACGCCTATTAAAAAATATTTTTCAGTTGTTCCTTTAAAACTCTCCTTTAGTTCCTCTGAAATAACTTCACTCCCTGTAATTAAAGCGTTCTCTGGTAAAATTTTCTTTAAATTATTAATTTGAGATGAATAATTATCTGATGATTTAAGTATTATTTCAATTCTAAAATATCCATCTTTAAACCAAGATTTTGATTCATCTCCCCAAAATTCTTGGGGTAAAGAAGTATCAATGTAATCTTTTATTGTATTTATCGATTCAATAAATGGAAGAGATTTTAATTCAAAAATAAATTTCTCAAACTCTTCTATTTTATCTGTTTTGAGAAGAATAGTGATATTTGCTCCTCTTGAAAGTTCTTTATTTAAAATTTCCATCCCTTTAATTGAATTTATGTCTTTGGGAAGTAATTTAAAAATATCATATGTTATCTTTACATTTCTGAAATAAAAAAGAGAAATAGTTATCAAAACAAGAAATAAAATGAAGATTGGTAATCTATTTTTAACAATAAATCTAAAAATAGCTCTCATATCAACCTCCTATAATTCTTAATATTTTTTTACTCAACTCCTCTACACTGATTTCCTCATTCTCAAATAAAATCTTTCCCCATAAGGAAAGTGTTACTCCCCAGAGGATAAGAACATCTATTTCATCAACATCATTTTTAAATAAATTTAAAAATTTTCTTATCTTATTTTTTAACTCATTTAAAAGTGAATCTCTTAAATTCTCTCTAACCTTTTTAGGTGAAAATCCAACATCTCTTAAGATTGTTAAAATATAAGAAGAGTATTCATTAGCAAGAGAGATATTAAAATTAAAAAAATCAATAAGATAATTTATTGGTTCTTTTTTTTCTTTTTCAATAAGTTTATAAAATCTATTCTCAACATTATTTAACAGTTCTTTTAAAATTATTTCTAAAAGTTCCTCTTTAGATTTAAAATATGTATAAAAACTACCTTTTGAAATAAGTGCATTTTTAGTAATTTCATCTACACTAGTTTCATTAAAACCTTTTTCTAAAAATAGTTTTAATGCTTCTTCAACAATCTTATCCTTTTTTCTCATAATTGACTGACTAGTTAGTCAAATTTTATTATATTATTTTTTAGAAAAAAATCAACTTATTTTTACTCAAGAGGTGACTCTAACTCTCTTGTCTCTATTTTTAATTTTGGTAATTTATCAATTAAACCATGATTTGTTAATGAATTAACCAAAAGAGAAACATATGGAGCTCCATTTTCTATTTCATACAAATTTCTAACAATATAATCAATTGAATCTTGAGGTGTTAATTTTATGTCTTCAACAATTTTATCCTTAAATGTAAAAACTTGAGTAAATTCACCAACTCGTTTTAATTTCATCAAAAGTTTTTCAAAAATATCTTTATCAATATTATTTAAAGAATTCAAAAATTGATTTATTGCATCTATTAAATTATCTTTTTCGCTTTGAGTCCAACTTATAAGATCAAGTCCAACTTCAAGTTTCGTTAATCTTGTTAAAAAATCAAAAATCAATTCCCCCTTAACTACATCTCCATGTTGAGGAGCAATAACCTCTGGTAAAGGATTTAATAATCCAATTCTATCAATTGTAAGAAGGAGTGCTTTTTTAGATGGCATATATATTTGATGAAAAATTGAAATTCCCTCAAAAGAATCTTTTGTGGCATAAATTCCATTATTCTTTTTTGTATTTGTTCCTGCAAGAAAATCGCCACTAAATAGAACTCTACTTTCAAAATCATAAGCCATCATAGCCCCTCTAAAATGACAAAAATATGCTGGAACAAATTGAATAATGTGGCCTGTTCTTGAAATTTTAACTACATCTCTTTTGAACATTTCTACTCCTTTAAAATTTCTTTCAGATATTCCATACATTGAAACAAGACGAAAAGTATCAATCGAGCCTAAAATTAATGCATTAGGGTTTGCAGTAAGAAGTGCCTTTAAATTAGAAGAAACATCAGGATCTTGATGACTTAAAAATATTAAATTTACATTTTGAACACCACCAATTAAATCTTTTAAAATTTTGAAAAGAGATTCATAATCGAGTGGAGTACCAGGATCAAAAATCATATTTACTCTTTCTTTTTTATTATTACTAATAAACCTCTTTAAATAAATATTTCTATGTAACTCTTTTTCTGGAGATCTTATCAAATAAAATTCCTTCCCAATTTCTTCAACTATATAATCCATAATTACCTCCAAAAATTTTAAAAATATAATTAATACAAAATGACTAATTTTTATATAAAATATTATAATAAATTTATAGGAGGTTTAACAAAATGGTTATAGAAGTAAAAGAACCTGAAAGTGAAAAAGAAGATGTTGAGCAATTTGCAGGAAGAGTGTTTTTTAAATGCATAGACCTTCTCGGGGGTCTAAATAAACTTGCACTTTTTAGAACATTAACTTGGCTTCCTTCTCTTGCAAGAGCATCATTTGCAATTGTTTTAAGAGAAGAATATCTTAAAACAGAGGATGAAATTGCAAAATATGTTGGTTTAACTAGAAATAGCGTTAGAAATATTTTAAGAGCAAAATTAAATCTTCAACCAGAAAATCTTGAAAAATTTCTTGAACAAGAAAAAGAGAGCGCAAAAGAATTAAAAATTCATGTAGCAGGAAGTATTGCAAAACTTGCTTATAAACTTGTAAAAGAAGGTGAAGAATCTCAAATTTTACTTGAATTTTCAAGAAAAATTTCTCAAGAAACTATATATGAATTTGATATACCTTGGGCATATCTTGTTTTAAAAAATACAAAAGGACTAAAATATCCAATAAATTTTAAAAATGATTTAATAGAGAGAATAGGTGATATAAAATTACCAAATGGAGTTGAAATAAAAGAAATTCTTTCAAAATTAAAATATCCAATAAAGAATCCGAGTGAACTTTTACATGAGATAAAAGAAACTATAACTTCATAATTGAAAATGGAAGAAAAAATTTCAATTATTTACAAGGGTGGTTGCCCTAATTGTGGAAATAATATATCTTCAGAAAGACTAATTTTAGGTCTTCCTTGTGATAATTGTCTTAAAGAAGAAATTCAAAAAGAAATTATATGTGAGTATATTAATGAGGGAAAATTAAAAGATTTTTGTGAATTAAAAAGAAATTTAAAAGAGTTTAAAGAAATTTTTAAGTCTTCAATTAATTTTGAACCTTGGTCTCTTCAAGAAACTTGGGCAACAAGATTTTTTATGAATAGTTCATTTGCATTAATTGCTCCAACTGGAATTGGTAAGACAACATTTGGCCTAGTATTATCAAAATATATTTTTGAAAAAAATATGGGTAAAGTTTATCTTATATTTCCAACAAATTTACTTGTAAATCAAGCGAAAGAAAAACTTATAAGTTTTGGAGTTCCAGAAGATAATATTATTGCATATTCATCGAAATATTATAAAACAAAAAAACAAGAAGATTCAATTAAAAAGAAAATTAAAAGTAGCGATTTTAAAATTTTAATTACAACAACGAATTTTTTATATAAAAATATTAATATAATACCAAAAGGAGAATATAGTTTAATTTTTATCGACGATGTTGATTCAATTTTAAAGAGAGCAAAAAACATTGATAAAATAATTTATCTTTTTGGGTTTCAAAAAAATGACCTAGATAAAGTTTTTCAGTATATTTCTTTAAAGAAAACTTTTTTAAAAAGTGGTTTTGAAGGAAAAGAAGAGATAATTAATAAATATAATAAACTCAAAGAAGAGATTGAGAATATAAAAAAGAAAAGAAAGGGTGTTTTAATTGTCTCTTCTGCAACCTCTAATCCAAAATCATCAAGAGTTCAACTTTTTAAAGAGCTTTTTGATTTTGAAATAGGAAAAAAAGATATAGGGCTGAGAAATATAGTTGATGTTTATGAAAAAGGAGACAACATAGATTTATATTCGTTGAGTTTAGAAAGAATAAAAGAATTTGGAAATGGAGGTCTTGTATTTATTTCAGGAGATAAAACAAAAGATGAGTTATATAAGTATATAGAATATTTAAACAAAAATGGAATAAAAGCTATATCATATGAAGATTTAGATAAAAAGATAAATGCTTTTAAAAGAGGAAGGATAAAGGTAGTAGTAGGATTTTCAAGTTTTAAAAACCCTCTTACAAGAGGGTTAGATTTTCCAGAAGTAATAAGATATGCCCTTTTTGTTGGTGTACCAAAAATAAAAATTTATCTAAAATTTGAAAATTTCAAAGGTATTTATTACTTTTTACTTTCACTATTTCCAATAATTTCTAAAAATAAAATAATTTCAGATGAAGATAGTGAAAAATTATATAAAAATTTAAAATTTCTTGAGTCTTTTTTATATGTTGATGAAAATAAAATTTCGAAAATAAAAATATTTAAAATTGAAAAAATTATTGATGAAATAAAAGAATTGATTTTTAAAGAGAATAATTTAAAAAAGTTAGAAGAATTAAAAGATATTGAAATTAAAAGAGAAGATGACATAATAACAATTTTTATACCGGATATAATTGGTTATATTCAAGCATCAGGTAGAACTTCAAGGTTATTCCCGGGTGGATTAACAAAAGGCTTATCTTACATTTTAGTAGATGATGATATTCTTTTTGAATCTTTGAAGAAAAAATTAAATTGGATAATTGAAGATATTGAATTTAAAAAAAGTGAAGAAATTAATTTAAAAGAGATTTTAAATGAAATTGATAAAGATAGAGAAAAGATTAAGAAAATAAAAAAGGGGGAGAAAATACAAGAAAAAATTGATTTCAAAACTTCCCTTATCGTTGTAGAATCTCCTAATAAAGCAAGAACAATTGCTTATTTCTTTGGAAAACCTCTTAGAAGAAAAATTGGAGATATAGATGCTTATGAAATCTCAATTGAAAATAAATTTTTAATAATAGTTGCAACAAAAGGGCATATTTTTGATTTAAATAAAGAAGAGGGAATTTTTGGAGTTATTAAAAAAAATGGAGAATTTATTCCAATTTTTGAACCAATAGATGAAGATAGAGTTAAAATAATTGAATCTATAAGAAAATTGGGAATTGAAGTAAATGAAATTTATCTTGCAACAGACCCTGATACCGAGGGTGAAAAAATTAGTTTTGATCTATTTTTAACATTAAATCCTATTAATCCAAATTCAAAAAGAATTGAATTTCATGAAGTCACAAAAAAAGCATTTATAAATTCTATTAATAATATGAGAGAGATAAATTATGATCTTGTTAAATCTCAACTTTTAAGAAGAATTTCAGATCGATGGATTGGTTTTACAATATCTCAATACATTCAAAAAAGATTAAATAATTTAAATTTATCTGCTGGTAGAGTTCAGACACCTGTTTTAGAATGGATAGTTAATAGATTTTTCGAAAGAGAGAAAAAATTATTTGTTGTTAGTTTGGAGTTAGAGGGCGAAAAAATTGAGTTTGAATTTGAAGATAAAAATTTTGGTCAGTGGTTTTTTGTAAATGTTAAGAGAATTAAAATAGTAAAAGAGGGAGAAGAAGTTGAAACAACTTATGTAAGACCTTTAACAACTGATACTCTACTATCTATTTCTTCAAATAAATTAAAATATTCTCCTCAAAAAACAATGGATTTGGCACAAGATCTTTTTGAAGCAGGTCTTATAACTTATCATAGAACTGATAGTACAAGAGTTTCAGATGCTGGTTTAAGAGTTGCTATAGATTATATAAAAGAAAATTTTGGTGAAGAGTATATAAAATTAAGAACCTTCGAGAAAGAGGGTGGAGCACATGAATGTATAAGACCAACAAGAAGCATAGATTCTGAAGAGTTGAAATCTTTCATTTTATACTCAAATATTCAAGGTATAACAGATGAACATATAAAATTATATGACTTAATATTTAGAGAGTTTATTGCATCTCAAATGAGAGAGACAAAAGTTAAGAAAGTTATTATAAAATATATTCCAATATGTGATTCAAAAGAAATGCCAGATCTTGGAAAAAGAGAAAAAAGAGTTTTTGAAATTTTAGAGAATGGATATAACCTTATTTTGCCAATAAAACTTGAAGGTTTTATAGAAGGAGATTTAAAGTTTAAAAATAAAAATTACTATTATAAACCAAAATATCCACCATATACTTATGCAACAATTATTCAAGAAATGAAAGAAAAAGGAATTGGAAGACCATCAACTTATGCTATAACAATAGATAAACTTTTAAAAAGAGGTTACCTTTATGAAAAAGGTGGTTATTTATATCCAACACAACTTGGTATTGAAGTTATAAATCTTATAAAAAAGAGAAAAGATATGTACTCTTTTGTTAAAGAGAGTTTTACAAAAGAACTTGAGGAAGTTATGGATAAAATAGAAAATAAAGAGAGTGATTATAAGTTTGAATTGAATAAACTTTATGAGAATTTAAAAAAAGAAAATTTATTATGAGAAATTTTAAGAAAAATCTTATTATTGCACTAATTTTAAGTTTAGGTGTAATTATTTTTATATTTATAATTTCCTTTTTTAAAGAAGGTGGGGAAATTTTTAAGGTCAAATTAGACTTTAGATTTATTTTAATATCTTCATTAATATTAATTTCGATATGGATTTTTGAGGTTTTAAGGTTAAAAATAATATTTAATTTTCAAAATATTAAACTTTCATTTTTTTATTTATTATATACTCATCTTGTTTCATATTTCTTTTCAACAATAACTCCAATGGGAATTGGAGGATTTGCTGCAAAAGTATATTTAATTTCAAAAAAAAGAAATTTCGAGATAGGAAATATAGTGAGTATTTTTACATTTTTATATCTTTTCAATATGTTTATTTATCTTGTTTTCTCATTTATACTGCTTTTTTTTATTAAAAATTTTTCATTAAATTTTAAATTTGGCACAAGACTCATTTTTTTCTTTGTAATATTTATTTTTCTTTTATCTTTTTTAATTTTTTTAATAATAATAAAACCAGAATTATTTAGAAGGTTAAGTCATAAAATATTAAATCTTTTTAAAAAATTAAATATGGAAAAGAGAAAAAGAATAGAAAAAATAATAGATGAAAATTATTTTAGATTTATTGAAGGTATGAGAAGTATAAGATATCTTAAATTCAAATTAATTCCTATTGCCATTTTAACATTTTTATCATTTATTTTTTTAAATTCACTTTCATTTTTTTTAATTAATTCTTTAAAAGTTAAAATTTCTTTTTATAACTCATTTCTTTTACAATTTATTTATCACTTTTTTGCTGGCTGGTCTATAACTCCTGGAGGAAGTGGGATAAGCGAAGCGCTTTATTCAGCTTTGTTTGTGACTCAAATTGGTTTATCAAAAATTTTACCTCTTACTATACTTTTCAAATTATTCACATTTTATATCTATATTTTAATAGGTGGCATATTAACATTTAGGGAATTAAAATCTTTTCTTGAAATTAATAAAATTTATGAGGAAAGAAGAAATTATTGAAAAATTTTTAATTGAAGAAGAAAAATTAAAGAAAAAGTTGAAAATTAAAAAAATTGAAAAATTACCTCAAATAATTGTTTTTCTTGATTCATCATATTTTGATGACAAAATAATTTCTTCCTTTTTATTTTATGATTTTATAAATAAAAAAACTATTAAGAAAAAATATTTAATTAATAAAGTTAATTTTCCATATATTCCTACTTTTCTATCATTAAGGGAGGGAAAGTTTTATATAAATGGGTTAAAGAATGAAAAATTTGATATGATTGTAGTTGATGGTCAAGGCATTACCCATCCAAGGGGAATAGGTATAGCAACATATTTAGGCATTAAATTAAATAAACCATCAATTGGAATTGCAAAAAATCTTCTTTATGGAAATTATGATAAATTGGGAAACAAAAAGGGAGATATAAGTTTTATAAAAGATAAAAATAATTTTACTCTTGGATTTGCATTAAGAACAAGAGAGAATACAAAACCAATTTTTGTGTCAATTGGAAATTTAATAGATATTGAGGATGTTTTATTTATTTTAAAAAATCTTGAAACAAAAACAAGAATTCCTGAACCATTAAGAGAAGTTGATTTATATTCTAAAGAGATAAGGAGAAAACTCATTGAAAATATTCATAACAGGTGAAAGTGGAGTAGGAAAAACAACTCTAATTGAAGAAATCTCAAATGAATTAATTAAAAATGGAATAAAAATATCTGGATTTATAACAAAAGAAGACAGAAGAGAAGGAAAAAGAATAGGTTTTAAAATAGTTGAAATTTTATCAAAAAAAGAATATCTTTTTGCATCAAAATTAATAGAAAGCAAAATCAAATTTGGAACCTATTTTCTTCATATTGAAAATTTAGAGAAAATATTAAGTGATTCATTAAAAAAGTCTTTTGATTTTTTAATAATTGATGAAATAGGCAAAATGGAGTTTTATTCAAATTATTTTAAAGAAACTATTTTTGAGTTAATGAAAAGTAATAAAAATATCATAGCTGTTCTTCATAGGAATTTTGTTGATATTTTCAAAATTTATGGGAAAATTTTTATATTAACAAGAGATAATAAAATTTCAGTTAAAAAAGATATTTTGAAAATAATTATTTAAATTGGAGGATTTAATGAAAAAAGAGAATGGAGAAGAAAAAATTAGTTGGGAAATTAATATACCCCTACTAAACAATAAAATTCTTATTAAACAAACTATAATAGTATTTGTTATAACTTATATAATCGTCTCTATTTTAATGTCATTTATTTTTATACTTCAAGGTGATTATAAAGCAGCACTCAATCTTCTTTTAATTTTCTTAATTGTTTGTTTTGGATTGTTTCTTTTATCTCTTATTGTTATGTTAATTATTTTTGGAAACAGAATGAAATTAAAATTCACAATAGATAAAACTGGTGTTCTTTATGAAATGATTGATACAAGAGGAAAAAAGTTGACAACCCTTGCTATAATTTTAGGGTTATTATCAAGGAGGTCTAGTTCAACAGGAGCGGGATTAATAGCAAAATCACAAGAAAGAGTTTTTATTAATTTTAAAAATGTTTATAAAATAGACACAAGAGATAAAGACAAAACAATTTTACTCAAAAATGAATGGAGAACTCTTCTTGCAATATATTGCAACGATGAAAATTATGATAAAGTAAAAAATTATTTAAAAGATATTATAGATGCAAAAGAAGAGAAGGAAAAGAAAAAAGTTATCAAAAATCCCCTTCCTAAATATATTTTTCTTTCTATTATTACAATTATAATGTCTATTCCTATTTTTACTCTTCAATATCCATTTGAAATAAATTTATTCATCCCAATATTAATTTTATTCTTTACACTTGCGGGTATTTGGTTATTAAGATTACTAAACTTTGTTACAATTATTGCATCTATTTATGTAATAATTTATGTCATCTTTAAGATCTTTGAACAAAAAGAATCAACTCTATTTGGGGGAAAATATTATGTTTATGAAATATTAAGTTCAGAAGATATAATTTCACTAATTTTTCTTAGTATCTCTCTTTTATATTTTATCTATTTCTCAATTTATTCAATAAAAGGAAATTTTAATTCAATGCTTGAAAGAGATATGGTTTAATATAATTAGTGAGGTGTTTTATGGAAGATATTTTAAATATTATAGTATCAAGAAGAAGCGTAAGAAATTATAAAAAAGATAAAATAAAAGAAGATGATATTTTAAAAATTTTAGAAGCAGGAAGATGGGCTCCATCAGCAAGTAACAACCAACCATGGAGATTTATAGTAATTAATGATGAAAATCAAATTAAAAAAATAGGAGATGTAGCAAAAATCTTAACTATAAATAATTTCGTTTCTAACTCACCATTAATTATAGTGATTTACACTGAAAAAAAACATAGATGGGTTGACATTGATTGTGGAATGTGTGCTCAAAATATGATGCTTGAAGCACACTCTCTTGGAATCGGAAGTTGCTTTATTGGTGCATTCAGAGAGAAAAAATTAAAAGAAATTTTAAATTTACCAGAAGATTTTTATATAGTTGGTTTAATAACTTTTGGTTATCCTGAAGGAGATGTAAAGAAAAAAGAAAGAATTGACCTAAATGAACTTGTAAAATATAATTATTATAAAAAAGAAAATACTAAACCAAAATTTAATTTTAAGCATTTGTTCTTATCAATAATTGGAAAATTTTTCAAGAGTAAATAGAATTTTTTATCTTCCATTTGACAATGAAGCAATTTTTATTGAAAGAAAAAATAAATTTCTTGGATTAATTGAATTTGAAGGAAAATATTTAGAAGCACATATACATGATCCTGGAAGATTAGAAAAAATTTTATATAAAGGAAACAAAATATTGTTTCAAAAAATAGAAAAATTTAATAGAAAAACTAATTTTGAAATAATTTTTGGAAAATATAATGATAATTTTGTTCTTATTAATTCAAAATATCATAATAAAATAGCAGAAAAAATATTATTAAATGGATATATTGATGAAATTAAAGATGTTAAATTTATAAAAAGGGAAAAGAAAATAAATAAAAATAAAATTGATTTTTTAGTAATTGATAAAAAGGGGGAAGAGTTTTTTATTGAAGTTAAAGGATGTACTCTTGAAGAGAATAATATTGCTTTATTTCCAGATGCACCAACAAAAAGAGGATCAAAACATCTAAAAGTGTTGTGTGATCTATTAGATAAGAACAAAAAATGTTTTTTGATAATTCTTGTTTTTATTAAAGAAGCTCAATATTTTTCACCTAATAAATATATTGATGAAAATTTTTATAATAATTTTATAAATTGTTTTAGAAAAGGTCTTATAGTTTATCCATTCAAACTTGAATATAACATTTATGACAATTATATATATTTAACACAAAAATTATCTTTAAATATTTTTTAAACCAATTTTAATTTTATTTATAAAAAATTAAATTTTTAATAAATAATTTTTATATATCTCTTGACAAAATTAAATAATATGATAATATTATTAAAAGATTTATTAATTTTATTAAAGGAGGTGTTAATATGAAAGTTTTAAGTATTAAACAAGAAGATTTTATTAAATTTAAAGAGAAAAAAATTAAAAGAGATTTTAATTTTAATAAAAAAAGATTAAATAATGTTATAATAGAAATAGGAAAAAGTTCAATTTTATCACCATTAAATTATTTAAAATAAATGGAGGTTAAAATGAAAAGATTACCATCAAAGTGTCCTTCATGTGGTTCAATTTTAAATATAACAGAATTAACATGTGAAAAATGTGAAACTATTGTTAAAGGTAAATTTCAGTTGAATAGATTTCTAATGCTTTCTCAACAGGAAGAAGAGTTTTTACTTGTTTTTTTAATTTCAAGGGGGAATTTAAAAGAGGTTCAAGAAAGATTAAATATTTCATACCCTACTGCTAAAGGAAGATTAGAGGATGTTATTAAATCTCTTGGATTAAGTGAAGAGGAGAAAAAAGAAGGGAAAGAGGAGAAAATAGAAAAAATTGAAGAGATATTAAAAAAAGTTGAAAAAGGTGAGATAACAGGTGAAGATGCCCTTAAAATGATCGAGGAGGAAGAATATGAGTGATAAAGAGGAATTAATTAAAAGGATAGAAGAATTGTTTAATCAAGGAAAGATAAGTGAAATTGTAAAAAATAAACTGATTGAAAAGGTTAAAGAGAGCACCAAAGAGGAAAAGATTGGAAAAATATTTAATAATATAATTTTAGAATCTATTTCTGAAGATATAGAAATAATAGGAAAAGAAAATTTGAATGAAATTGTTTTTGAATATGGAAAAGAAGGTTTTGAAATTGAAGAAAGAGAGGGAACACTTTATATAAGGTCAAAATTGAAAAACATAGGAGTAAGTATAAACATCTTTGGATTTTCAACAAGAGAGACTTTGAGTGAAAAAATTAGGATTTTTGTACCAACAAAAACAAATGCTTTAGTGAATACAGTGTCAGGTAATGTTGAAATAGAAAATATAAATGGAAATATTAAGATTAAATGTGTTAGTGGTGATATTGAAATTAAAAATATAGATGGAGATATTGATTTATATTCAATTAGTGGTGATATTATTATTGAGAGTATAAATGGAAATTTTAAGTTAAATTCTAAATCTGGTGATATAAATGCTAAAAATATAAATAAAAGTGGATTTATTAAGACTTATTCAGGTGATATAGATATAAATAAAGGTCATTTAGAAAAATTTATTTTATCAACTTTTAGTGGTGATGTTTCTATTTATAATTTAACACTTGAAGATTCTGTTGAAATTAAAACAATATCAGGAGATATCAATTTAACTACTTCTACAAAAGATATTAATGTTTTCATTGAAACAAAAACAGGAGAAGGATCGATTATATATGAAGGCAAAATAACAAAGTTAACAAGAGGAGAAATAGGTTTTGGCTCAAAAGATAAAAAAATAAATATAAAAACTTTAAGTGGAAATTATAAAATTGAGGTTATTTAAGTTGCTCTCTTTAATTTTTTAGAATAATAGAGAGATTGATCAACTTCTTTTAAAATATCCTCATGTATAATTTCTGAATTAATCTGTTTTCCTTTATTTATATTTTTATTATAATAATCAGCAAAATTTATTGCTCCATATGAAATTCCTATATCAAAAGTTTCAATAAATTTTGTAAATTCTTTTTTAAAACCTTCGTTTATTCTTCCAACAACAATTTCTGCTGTTGGTGGAGGAGTGTTTGGAAGGATAATTAAAAACTCATCTCCACCATATCTAAACACAAAATCAATCTTTCTAACGCACTTTTTTAACAATTCACTAAATTTTATTAAAAAATTATCTCCTTCAATGTGGCCATAATAGTCATTTATTAATTTAAATTTATCTAAATCAATCATTATAATTTGAAAATTTTCGTTTCTTCTTAAAAATACTTCAATATTATAAATAATTATTTCTTTTAATTTTCTTCTATTGTATAAATTGGTTAATGGATCAGTTATGGATAAATTTTCTAATTTTAAATTTAACTCTTTTATCTCTCTAATCAATTCATCTTTTTCGTACATTGTTGAAATTATTTTTGAAAATGTCTCAAGATTTCTTACATCTCTTTCTTTAAATTTATATGGTTTTTTTGAATCAACATTAAGTACTGCAACAACTTTATCTTTAAATAAAATAGGTACACCAATATAAGACCTTAAGTGAGTAACTTTAACCCAATATGGAACTTTCCAAACATCATCAAATTTTAAAAGTTTTTTTGTTTCTTTTATCTCCTCTAAATTTTGTGGTTTTTGATTTTTAAATAATTCTTCTATTCGAAGTATCAAATTATCATCAATTTTATCCCAAGCAATAAATTTATATCCACCATTTCTTAGTTCAATAATTGATGCTGTATCACCCTCAACAAGTTCTCTTGCAATTTTTAAAATATTTTTTAAAAATGCCTCTCTATCGCCTAAATAGGAAGTTAAAAGAAGCGCTCCATCTCTTAACAAATCTTCTACTTTCTTCTGTTTATTTAAATTTAATATTATTGTATTGGCAAAAAGAGAAAAAATAATTATATACAAACCTAATAAGATAGTTCTTTGAAAAACTAGTGGGAAT
Source organism: Caldisericia bacterium (assembly GCA_026414995.1). Lineage (NCBI taxonomy): Bacteria > Pseudomonadati > Caldisericota > Caldisericia > Caldisericia bacterium. The sequence continues at coordinate 18,678 of JAOAHY010000007.1, forward strand.
GTAATGTTTATATTTTCAGTTGAATAATATTGCAAAGTCTTAAAGATTTTGAAATATTGACCATATATTAATAAATAATAAAAAGCAATAGAAATAATACCTATAATAAAAGGAATATTAGGAATTCTGTAAACAGAAACAGAAACTATTATTATAAAGTATATTACAAAAAGAGAGCTCATTATTCCACCAGTATAAAATATTACAAGAGTGATAAGAAAAATTTCGATTATTGATAAAAGTATCAAGCTTAAGAAAATTTTATCTTGTTTTATTTTTTTAAAAATTAAATGAAAAAAAATTAAAATAAATAAATAAATTAAAGAGATATAAAAAAATGGCAATAAAGGATATTTTGTAAATTGAAGTAAACTATATAATAAATATAAAAAAATACCCATAAATGGCATTATGATTTTAAACTTTATAAGTTCATTTTCAGTTTCAATTAACTCATTTTTTGATAAAACTGTTTTCATTATTTTATTAAATTATATAATTAAAATAAAAAAATTCAAAAGGAGAAATTTATGAAAGGAGTATATTTTGGACATTATGAAGATTTTGTAGGAATAACTGGTGTTTCTGTTATTATTTTTCCAGAAGGTGCTATAGGTAGTTGTGATGTAAGAGGTTCTGCTCCTGGAACAAGAGAAACTGACCTTCTTGAACCTACTAAAATGGTAGATAAAATTCATGCAATTTGTCTTTCTGGGGGAAGTGCTTTTGGACTTGCTGCTTCATCTGGAGTTATGAAATATTTAAAAGAGAAAAATATTGGTTTTGATACACCTTTTGGAAAAGTTCCAATTGTTCCTTCTGCAATAATATATGATCTAGGAATTGGAAAATCTGATATATTTCCAGATGAGGAGATGGGGTATAAGGCATGTCTTAATTTATCAGAGGAACCGCATGAAGGGTCTATTGGTGCAGGAACTGGAGCAACTGTTGGAAAAATTTTAGGAATGGCTAAATCTACAAAAAGTGGAGTTGGGTTTTATTCTGAAAAAATTCATGGTGTAGAAATTGCGGCTTTTTCAGTAGTTAATGCCTTTGGAGATGTTTATGAAAATGGAAAAATAATTGCTGGTGCAAGAAAATTATTTGGTAAAGGTTATTTAAATACAGAAGAATATCTTAAAACTTTTGTTGGATTTCTTACAATGAATAAAATAGAAAATACAACACTTGTTGTTGTTTTAACTGATGCGAAGTTAAAGAAATGGGAGGCTAAAAAAATTAGTGAAATGGCTCATGATGGAGTTGCAAGAGCAATAAAACCTGTTCATACAATGATTGATGGAGATATTGTTTTTACTGTAAGCACATGCAAAGGGAAAGAAATTGACCTCACAACTCTAGGAACTTATGCAGCAAAGGTAACAGAAAAATCTATTATAAGAGCTATAAAAGTTTCAAAATCTCTTGGTGGAATTCCTTCATTTGAAGATTTAAAAGATTTTATCCAAGAAGATAATCAAGAATCATCATGACAAGAAAGCCAACAATTATTGAAAAAGTTGCTTCTTTTTCATACCCCCTTCTATGACTTTCTGGAATTATCTCATCTGATATTACATAAAGCATTGCGCCACCTGCAAAAGAAAGTGCAAAGGGTAAGATTTTTATAAAAATTTTTACAAGAATAAAACCTAAAAAAGCCATAATTGGTTCAAATATTCCAGTCAAAAAAGAAATCAAAAGTGCCTTACTTTTTGAATAACCCTCTCCAAAAAGAGGAAGAGCAACTGCAAGACCTTCTGGCATATTTTGAAGTCCAATTGCTGTTGCAATAATAATTCCTGTTTTGAAATCGTTTGAACCAAAGCCAACACCAACAGCAAGACCTTCAGGTAAATTATGTAAAGTAATTGCATAAATAAAAAGCCATATCTTTTTCAACCTTGAACTTGGCCCTTCTTCACCTTTTATAAAATGAGTGTGTGGTGTAATTTTATCAAGAAAAGAAAGGAAAATTGAACCAGTAATAACACCTATAACTGTAATAAAAACACCTCCTCTTTCAAGAGAAGGTAAAAGCAAACTAAAAAATGTTGCAGCAAGCATAACACCTGCTGCAAAACCTAAAAGTGCATCAATATATTTAAATTGAATATCTTTTTTCACAAATAAAATTGGTAATGATCCAAGACCTGTTAAAAGTCCAGGAATTATTAATCCTAAAAAAACTATCCAATTCATATTTAATATTATATCAAGTTAGATAAAATAAAATTTAATAATCCACCAATTAGAATTGCAAATATAATTTGGAAAATTGTTATCAAAAGGGAAAACAATAAACCTATTTCTTTTTTCAAACTTGCAAATGTTGCTATACATGGAAAATAAAATAGTGTAATTATAGAATATATTATTATTTGTTTAAAATTCATAATTGATAAAATATCTTCTGTTCCAAAAAGAGAAAAAAGCATTAAAAGAGTTAATTCTTTTCTTAAAATTCCAAATATTAGTGGAACTGCTGTTAATGAAGGTAAACCTAAAAATTTATTAAAAAATGGAGAGACTATTATAACAAAAGAATCTAGATAATTAGACAAACTAAGAATTTGCATAATAAAACTTCCTAAAATTATTATAGGAAAGGCAAAATAAATAAAATCTCTTATTCTAAACCAAGATTGTCTAAATATAATTTTCATTGATGGTTTTCTTAAAGGTGGCATCTCCATTATAAGACCATAACTTTTACCAGGTACAATAATTGATAATATTTTTCCTATTAAAAAAATAACTATTATGTCAATTAAATAAATTATTAAAACATATTTAAATCCTAAAAAAATTCCAACAAGACCAAGTATTACAATTGTTCTAGCGCTACAAGGAACAAGAGTTGCTAGAGTTGCAGTTATAAATTTTTGTTTTTTTGTTTCAAGAATCCTTGAACCAAGAACTGCTGGAACATTACATCCAAAACCAAGTATTAAAGGAAAAAAGGCTTTTCCATGAAGACCGATAAGATGCATAAATGTATCTGTTAAAAAAGCAACTCTTGCTAAATATCCTGAATCTTCAAGAAAAGATAAAAGAATATAAAAAGGTATAAGATATGGTAAAGCAATAGACAATCCCCCAATTACTCCATCAAATATTCCATCAATTAAAAGTTTTTTTGTTAATGAAGAAATTTTTAAACTTAAAATAGCTTCTTTTATTTTTTCAAAAATAGAATCAAGTAATCCACCAAAAATTCTTCCAAAACCAAAAATTAAGTAAAAAATTAAAAATAGAAAGGTAATTAAAAAGATGTATCCTAAAATTGGATGTAAAAAAATTTTATCTAAATAGAATGATAATGGAAATTTTCTTTCTCTTTTATGCAAAACCTCTTTTGTAATTTTATTACAGATATTATATTTTTCTTGAGTTAAAATAAGAGATATCTCTTCTCCATGAATATCTTCAAGTTCATTAACAAATTTATTCACAATTTCAAGAATTCTTGAATCTTTAAATTTATTAATAATTTCCTCATCTTTTTCTAATAACTTTATTGCAACCCATCTTTTGGGATATAGAAAATCTTTGGGTAAAATTTCCATCAATTTTTTTATTCTTTCTTCAACCTCTTTTCCATAACTAATTTCAATTGGTTTGACTTTAATATTCTTTTCATATATCTCAATGCATTTTTCAATTAATCTATCAATACCTTTATTTTCTACTGCAACTGTTGGAATAACAGGAACTCCTAAAATCTCTTCCAATTTTTTTATATCTATTGAAAAGCCACTTTCTTCAAGTAAATCAATTTGGTTTAATGAAATTAATAAATTAACATTTAACTCAATAAGTTGAAGAGTAAAAAATAAATTTCTTTCAAGATGAACTGCATCAACAACATTTATAACTATATCTGGTTTTTCCTCTAATATAAAATTTCTTGTTATTAACTCTTCTTCAGAATATGCAGAGAATGAATATATTCCTGGTAAATCTATTACTCTTATTTTATAGCCCTTATAAATTAGATATCCCTCTTTTCTTTCAATAGTTTTACCAGGCCAATTACCTATTATTTGATGTGATCCAGTTAATTCATTAAAAATTACGCTTTTTCCTACATTAGCATTTCCAGCAAGAGCAATTGTTAGTTCTTTTTCACCCATATTCTATTTACAACTCCTTTTCCAAGAGCAAGGTTATAACCTCTTACAGATATTTCAATTGGACCAAATAGTGCTTTTCTTATAACTTTTATTTTTGTATGAGGAGTAAGACCTAAATCACACAATCTTTGAATAAACCCTTTTCCACCTCTTATTATTATAACTTCAACCTCTTCTCCTTCTTTTATTAAAGACAGTGGTATTAAATTTTTGTATTCATCTTCTTTAACATAGTGTTCTAATTCACATGCTTTTTCATGAGCGAAACCTTCAGGAACACCAATATTTTTTAAAAAATCTTCAACAAATTCATGTTTATTTTTTATACTTTCACCTTCAATTGAGCCCTCTTTAGTTAATAATATAAAACCATCTTTTAAAATAATCTTTTTTTCTAAAATTAAAGAATTAATAATATCTTCAATATTTAATGAACTAAATTCTTTTTTTAGTTCAGCTAAAGAAATCTTTTCTTCTTTTTTTCTAAATAAAAATTCTAAAATCTCTTCTTTAATCTCTTCCATAAATTCTATTCTTGAAAAATTTTTTCAATAATATTATAACATATTAAAAATTTAGTGTATAATTAACTTATTAAGATGAAAACTTATTTTTTTAAGATATATGGAAGAGTACAAGGAGTAGGGTTTAGACCTTTTATTTATAAACTTGCAAAAGAATTTGGATTAAATGGATATGTTGCAAATACATCTAGTTGTGTTGAAATAGTTTTGCAAGGTGAGAATATAAAAATAAAAAATTTTATTGAAAAGGTTAAAAAAGATCCACCTCCTCTTTCAAAAATTGAAAAAATAGAAGAGAATCTAATAGAATTAGAAGAGTTTAAAGATTTTTTTATAAAAGAGAGTAAAGAAGATAAAGGTTTTAATTTTATTTCTCCTGATATTGCAATATGTGAAGATTGTCTTAAAGAACTTTTTAATCCAAATGATAGAAGATACATGTACCCATTTATTAATTGTACAAATTGTGGCCCGAGATATACAATAATTGAAGATTTACCATATGATAGAGAAAAAACAACAATGAAAATTTTTAAAATGTGCGTTGATTGCGAAAAAGAGTATAAAGATCCTAATACAAGAAGATTCCATGCACAACCTAATGCTTGTTTTAATTGTGGACCTCATATTTGGATTGAGAATATAGAAGAAAAAAAGATTATAAAAGAAAATATTTTTAAAGAAATTTCAAATATATTAAATAGTGGGGAATTAATTTTAATTAAAGGGGTTGGAGGTTTTCATATTGCTTGTGATGCAACTAACGATTTAGCAGTAAAAAAATTAAGAGAAAAAAAGAAAAGACCAATAAAACCATTTGCATTAATGATGAAAGATATTGAGACAATTAAAAAATATTGTTTTGTTTCATATTTTGAAGAAGAGATTTTAAAATCTAAAGAAAGACCAATAATTTTGTTAAAAATTAAAGATCTTTTAGATATTTCGCCTAATGTTGCACCGCAAAATAATTATCTTGGATTAATGCTTCCTTATGCTCCTTATCACTATTTACTTTTTGAAGAGTTCAACAAACCTCTTATAATGACAAGTGGTAATTTATCAGATGAACCAATTGTAAAAGATAATGATGAAGCAAAAGAAAAACTTAAAATCATTTCAAAGTTTTTTGTTTTTCATAATAGAGAAATAGAAAGAAGAATTGATGATAGTGTTATTTTTGTTGAAAGAGGAGAATTTCAATTTATTAGGAGAGCAAGAGGTTATGCACCAGACCCAATAAAGGTTAATATTAATTTGAAACCCACTCTTTCTCTTGGAGGAGAATTAAAAAATACATTCTCTCTTGGATATAAAAATTATGTTTTTATGAGTCCTCATATTGGTGATTTAAAAGATAAAGAAACTCTTGAAATATACGAAGAAACAATTTTTGAATTTATTAAACTTTTTAAAATTAATCCAGAAATTTTAGTTTGTGATCTTCACCCACAGTATCTTTCAACAGAATTTGGAGAGAAATTCAAAAATATTCTTGAAATAAAATATATCCAACATCATAAAGCACATGCATTAAGTTTGATTCTTGATAGAGAGATCAATGAAAAGACAATTATATTTTCTTTTGATGGAACAGGATATGGTGAAGATGGAAAAATTTGGGGTGGAGAAGTTTTTGTAGGAGATATTAATGAAATTAAGAGAGTTGCACATTTCAAATATTTTCCAATTACAAAAAGTGATTATTCAATTGAAAATCCAAAAAGAATTCTTTTTGTATACCTTTCTAAATTTTTGAATGAGTATTCAGAAAAATTTTTATATAAATATAGTGAATTTGAAGTTGAATTGATTAAAAAAATGATAGAGAAAAATGAAAATCTTATAGAAACATCATCTTTAGGAAGAATTTTTGATATGGTTTCAAGTTTACTTGATATAAAAGATAAGGTTAGTTATGAAGGAGAGGCAGCAATTTCTCTTGAAATGTTATCATCAAAAAGTGAAACAAAAGATTTTTATAGTTATCAATTAATTGATGGAAATGAAATTGAAGTTGACTTTTTAAAAGTTATTCAAGGAATTATAGAAGATAAAGAAAGGTATACAAAAGATTACATAGGAAAAAAATTTCATAATACAATTGCAAAAATTATTTTTGATATCTCAAATATTTTTAAAGAAAAAGAACACATTAATAATATTGGATTTAGTGGTGGCGTATTTCAAAACCGCCTTTTGATAAACTTAATATATGAGTTATTTGAAAAAAGTGATTTTAAACTATATTTTCATAGAAGAGTTCCAACAAATGATGGAGGAATATCATTAGGACAAATTATTTTAGGAAAGGAGTAAATTTTAAGAATGTGTCTTGGAGTTCCTTTAAAGGTAATAAAAATTCTAAATCAAGATAAAGCAATTGTCTCAATGGGTGAATCATTTCTTGAAATAAATACGGTTTTTACACCAGAGATAAAAGAAGGAGATTATGTTATAGTACACGCTGGTTTTTCAATTTCAATACTTTCAAATGAAGATACAGAAGAGATAAATTCTCTTTTAAATGAATTAAAAAATGGAAAAGAATAAAAAAGAAATTATCTTAAAAATCTCAAATTTAATTAAAAAAATCTCAAAAAAGGAAATTAATATAATGGAATTTTGCGGAACACATACTCATGAAATTATGAAAAATGGCTTAAAACAACTCTTGCCAGAAAATATTAATCTTCTCTCAGGACCAGGATGTCCTGTATGTGTTACATCTCAAGAAGATATTGATTATATAATAAAAGTTTCTCTTGAAGAAAATTTTCAAATTATTACTTTTGGAGATCTTGTAAATGTTAAGGGCAGTGAAATGAGTTTAAATGATTTAAGAATTATGGGAAGAGAAGTTCATATTGTTTATAATCCTTTTGAAGCTATTAATATTTCAATGGAAAATAAAGAAAAAAATTATATTTTGATTGGTATTGGTTTTGAAACAACTGCTCCAAATTTAGGATATACAATCATAAAATCTAAAGAATTAGGAATAAAAAATTTATTTTATTATTCTTTAAATAAATTAACTCCACCAGCAATGAAAGCTATATTAAAAATGGGAGAGGTTAAATTGAATGGAATAATTGGACCAGGTCATGTTTCAACAATTATTGGTAAAAAAGGTTGGATGGATGTTTTTCAAGAATACAAAATTCCTTTTGTTATTTCTGGTTTTGAACCAATTGATATTATTTATGGAATATATCTTCTTGTTAATATGATTGAAAAGGGTGATGCAGATGTTTTAAATGCTTATAAAAGAAGTGTAAAAGAAGAGGGAAATAAAACCGCAAAAGAAATTTTAAATAAAGTTTTTAAAGTAGAAAATGCAAATTGGAGAGGCTTAGGTATTCTTGAAAAAAGTGGTTTGTATCTAAAAGATGAATTTGAAAATTTTGAAATAAGAAATTACTTTAAATATGAGATTAAAAGTAAAAAAGTTTTAGGTTGCAGGTGTGATGAAGTTATTAGAGGAGTCATAAAACCAAATGAATGTTCATTATTTAAAAAGGTATGTAATCCACAAAATCCAGTAGGACCATGTATGGTTTCAAGTGAAGGTGCGTGTTCTGCATATTTTTTATATGGAGATAACTAAACTATGAGTGAAAAAATCTCTATTTTTCATGGAAGTGGTGGAGAGGGTACAAAAAAATTGATTGATAAAATTTTAAAGGAACTAAACAATGAAATTCTTTCAGAATTATTAGATTCAGCAATTTTAAATTTAAAAGACAAATTAGCATTTACAACAGACTCTTATGTTATTTCACCTCCATTTTTCAAAGGAGGAGATATTGGAAAACTTGCTATATTCGGAACTGTAAATGATTTATCAGTTGTTGGAGCAGAACCCCTATTTTTTAGTTTAAGTTTTATAATTGAAGAAGGTTTTGAATTAGAAGAGTTTGAAAAAATTATTAAATCAATAAAAGAAGCAAGCGAGATAACTAAAGTTAAAATTGTTACTGGTGATACAAAGGTAGTTGAAAAAGGTAAGGGGGATAAAATTTTTATTAATACTTCAGGAATTGGAATTATAAAAAACAAAAGAGATTTAAAGGAAAGAAAAATAGAAAAAGGAGATCTTATATTAATAAATGGTGGAATTGGAGAACATGGGCTTGCAATTATGCTTGAAAGGCTTGGTGTTAAAACAGGAGATGAAGTTAAATCTGATCTAGCACCACTAAATTCTTTAGTATTACCTTTACTTGATAATTTTACAGAAATAAAATTTATGAGAGACCCAACTAGAGGAGGAGTTGCGACAGTTTTAAATGAAATAACTAAAAAATATAAATTTGATATTGAAATTTGGGAAGATTCTTTGCCAATAAAAAATTGGGTAAAGGAAGCATCAAATATCCTTGGTATTGATCCTCTTTATTCAGCAAATGAAGGAAAAGTTATTATGGTTGTTGATAAAAATAAAGGTGAAGAAATTCTTAAATTTATAAAAAAACATCCTCTTGGAAAAGAAGCAAATATAATAGGTGAGATTAAGGAAGAAGGAGAAAGGGTTTATCTTAAAACAGAAATTGGAACAAAAAGAATTTTAGATACATTAAAGAGAGATTTACTCCCAAGAATCTGTTAAATAATAAACAATATATTGATTTTTTCTTTTAAAATAAGTATAATTTTAAATATATATTATGCATGAATGGGCCTTAGCAGAAGCAGTTGTTGAATCATCTTTAAGATTATCAAAAGAAAAAAATATTGAAAAAGTGAATGAAATTTACATTAAAGTTGGTGAACTTCAAAATATTGATATTGAAGTATTTGATTATGCATTTAAAGAGTTGATTAAAGATACACTTCTAAAGAATTCAAAAATAATTTATGAAACTCAAGAGGCTATTTTAAAATGTAACAATTGCAGAAATGAATGGAAATTTATGGAAAGCTTTAAAAACTTAAGCGAAGATGAAAAAGAAGCAATACACTTTATACCAGAAACACTTCATATTTACATAAAATGTCCGAAATGTGGAAGCATTGATTTTGAAATTATAAATGGAAGAGGAGTTTTTTTAGAGGATATAAAGTGAGTATCGATCCTAGAGTCTCATATATAGAAAAAAAATTAGATAGAATAAAAAGAATTTGGGCTGTATCTAGTGGAAAAGGTGGTGTTGGTAAAAGTACAATTGCATCAATTCTTTCTCTAATTTTAAAAGAAAAAGGGTTTAAAGTTGGTTTGCTTGACCTTGATATATATGGTCCATCAACTCATGTTGTTTTAGGAGTAAAAAATTTTGAATTAATTGAAGAAAATGGAGTTCTTCCTCAAGATATAAATGGTTTAAAATATATATCAATCTTATCATTTACAAGGAATAAACCTTTATCTTTAAGAGGAAATGAACTAACTGATATTTTTCTCGAACTTTTTACAATTACAAATTGGGGAGAATTAGACTTTTTAATAATTGATATGCCACCAGGCATTGGAGATACAACTCTTGATTTATTAAAATTTATTAAAAAATGTGAATATTTAATAATTTCAAACAGCTCAAGAATTTCCTTTGAAACAGTTATTAAACTTTTTGAAATATTAAAACTTTCAAATGCAAAAATTTTAGGTTTAATTGAGAACATGAAATTTTCTTCAGACGAATTCATATTAAAGGAGTGCGAAAAAAGAAATATAAATTATATCGGTAGTATAAATTTTTATTTTGATTTAGATTATTTATACGGTAATATTAATGCTATAATTAATTCTGATTTATCTTTGTTTTTATATAAGATTTTAGAAAGGATTTTAGATCAAAACTTTTAAAGAGAGAGGGTGATTATGGAGAAGATTAAGATTAAAATTAATGGAAACGAGATTGAAGTAGATCAAGGAAAAACTATCCTTCAAGTTGCTAAAGAGTTAAATTTACATATTCCAACATTATGTTATCTTGAACCACTTTCACCACAAGGTGCATGCAGATTATGCATAGTTGAAGATAGAGGTAAACTTGTTGCATCCTGTAATACTCCTATTGCTCCTAATATGGATATAAAACTTGATACTCCAGATGTTATTAGTTCAAGAAAATTATTGCTTCAACTACTTTTTACTGAAAGAAACCACTATTGTATGTATTGTGAGGTATCGGGAAACTGTGAACTACAAAACATGGGTTATGAATTTGGTTTAGATCACTTTGAATTTCCAACTTATGAAAAAAGATTTGAAGTTGATAATTCACATGACTACATAATTATGGATCCAAATAGATGTATTTTGTGTAGAAGATGTGTTAAAGCATGCTCTGAACTCGCTGGACATTTTGTATTAGGTGAAATGAATAGAGGAATTGAAACTTTAATTATTGCTGACATGAATCTACCTCTTGGAGAATCAAGTTGTACCTCATGCGGATTATGTACTCAAGTTTGTCCAACCGGAGCATTAATTGATAAAAGAAGTGTTTATCTTGGAAAAGATGTACAAACAGATATTATTTACTCAAATTGTAATGAATGTGCAGTTGGATGTGGTACAAAAATTTATAAAAAGAAAAATTCAAATTTTATAGTAAAAATTTATGGAGATATGAATTCAGAGATTAATGGTGGAGTTTTATGTAAAATTGGAAGATACTCTGCCTTGTTTGAAGAGAAACCAAGAGTTATTTCTTCAAAATTTAAAGAAGAAGCAAACTTTAAAAAATTAGATAGAGAAAGACTAATTAAACTTATTTCTGAGAAAATTAATGAACTTATTGTTTATATTGATGGAACTCTTTTTAATGAAGAGATTGAATTAATAAAAAATGTTTTTAAAGATAAAGTTTACTCTCTATATACAAATGAACCTCAAATTCCATCAAGTATAACACTAAAAGATTTAAATAATGAAAAAGAATTTATTGTTATAGGTGTTGATTTAAACAGAGAATATGGAGTTGTTGGTTCTTTTGTTAAAAGAAAAGTTTTAGGAGGAGAAGGAAAACTTGCTGTTTTTGATTCAGATTTTAACTCTCTTGCACAAATTTCTCACTATACATTTAATATAAATCAACTTAAAGAGGGACTTGAGGAATTAAAAGATTTTAAATCTCCAGTTGTAATTTATAAAGAAATCCCAAAAGAGGCAGCTGAGATTCTTAAGAGTAAAGACAATTACAAATTCTTATGGCTTCCTCCAGAAACAAATTCTATTGGTTTAAATAAATTTGGTATTAAAAATGAAATTAAAAATTCAAAGGTAGTTATATTCTTTGGAGAAAATATTGATGGTCTCAAGAATTTTAATAAAGATACTTATATTATTGCATTTACTCCATATGAAACAGAAGAACTTTTAAAAAGAGCTGATGTTATTGTTGGAATATCTAATGGGTTTGAAAGAGAGGGTACTTTTTATAATATTGATGGTAAAGTTGTTAAAAAAGAAAAAGTTTTAAATCCAAAATTTGAAACTCTTGACCTTAAAAATTTTTTAAATGAATTTAATAGAGTATCATCAATTAAATGAGGTGAAAGGATGAAAAAAATAAAAGTTGCATCAATTTGGTGTGAAGGTTGCTCTGGTTGTCATATGTCTTTTCTTGATATGGATGAAAGATTAGTAGAATTGATAAATAAAGGTTTAGAGATAAATGCAACTCCAATAACAGACCTTAAAGTTCCAGACGATGATACAGATATAGGAATAATTGAAGGTGCAGTTGCAACAGACCATCATGAAGAAGAAGTCAAAATGATGAGAGAAAAATGTAAATTTATAGTTGCGATTGGTGATTGTGCAGTTTTTGGTGGAATTGTTACTATGAGAAATTATTTCTCTGTCGATGAATTATTAAAAAGAGGATATATAGAAACAGAAACTACTGTTGATGGAAAAATTCCAACATCACCTGAACTTGGAAAACACCTTCCAAAAGTAAAGGCAGTAAATGAAGTTATTAAAGTTGATTATTATATTCCAGGTTGTCCTCCATCTGCAGATTCAATTTATCATGTATTAAAAGAAATTTTAGAAGGTAAAACACCTGTTTTAACAGGTGAACTCTTAAAATATGAGTAATGAGGTGAAAGATGAATAAAAAAATAACAATAAATCCTGTTACAAGAATTGAAGGACATGCAAGAGTAACAATATTTTTAGATGATGATGGAAAAGTAGATGAAGCATATCTTCATATAGATCAGTTTAGAGGTTTTGAAAAGTTTTCTGAAGGGCGTTACTTTGCTGAAATGCCAATTATTACCCCAAGAATTTGTGGAATTTGTCCTGTAAGTCACCACCTTGCAGCAGCTAAAGCAACAGATGAAATTTTAGGAGTTGAAATTCCAAAATCTGCAAAACTTCTAAGAGAATTAATTCATATGGGTCAAGTTATTCAATCACATTCAATGCACTTTTTTGAACTTGCAGGTCCAGATCTAATTTTAGGTTGGGATGCTGATCCAAGAATAAGAAATGTTGTTGGATTAATACAAACAAACCCAGAACTTGCTCTTAAAGCAGTAAAACTAAGAAAATTTGGGCAAAGGATAATTGAACTTGTTGCTGGAAGAAGAATTCATCCTACATTTGCAATTCCAGGAGGGGTAAATCAAGCACTTTCTGAAGAAGCAAGAAATGAAATTCTTTCAGGAATAGATGAAATGATATCTTACATTCAAGAAGGAATAAAAATTGCACTCGATTTTATTGAGAAAAATAAAGAATTATGTGATAAATTTGCTTCATTTCAAAGTGGTTATATGGGACTTGTTAAAAATGATGGTTCTCTTGAACTTTATGATGGAAAGATAAGGTTTATGGATAAAAATGGAAAAGTTGTTAATGAGTTTGAAGATAAAGATTACATAAAATACATTGGAGAAAAGGTTGAAGATTGGAGTTATCTTAAATTTCCATACTATAAACCATTTGGATATCCTGATGGAGTTTATAGAGTTGGGCCACTTGCAAGATTAAATGCATCAGATAAAATTTCAACACCTCTTGCTAATGAAGAGTTTAAGAAATTTAAGGAAATGGGTAATGGAAAACCAATTGAAGGTTCAATTTATTATCATTATGCAAGACTAATTGAAACAATTTATGCATTAGAGAGAGCAAAAGAAATTCTTGAGGATCCAGAGGTTGTGTCAAAAGATACATTTATTCCAGGAAAACCAACAAATAAAGAAGGTATTGGAGTAATAGAAGCACCTCGTGGAACTTTAATTCACCACTATTGGGTCAATGAAAAAGGTACAATTGAAAAAGCAAATCTAATTGTTGCAACAGGGCACAACAATTGGGCAATGAGCAAAGCAGTTGAACTTGTTGCAAAAGGTTTTGTTGATGGAAAAAATCTTAAAGAAGGTATGTTAAATAGAGTAGAAGGCGCGATAAGATGTTATGATCCATGTCTTTCATGTTCGACCCATGCAATAGGGAAGATGCCAATTGTTATTGAACTATATGATAAAAAGGGAAACTTAATTAATTTTGTCAAAAGAGACTAAAAAGGTAATTTTAGTTGGTTTTGGTAATGAATATAGAAGAGATGATGGATTAGGCATAAAGCTCCTGGACCTTATAGAAGATGAGAAAGTTAAGAAGATTAAGGTTCAGGAGCTTTCTTATTCTTTGATTGATGATATAAAAGATTATGATATTGTAATTTTTATTGATGCAAGTATTGAGGGGAAGGATGTAAATTTAAAAAAAATTGAAAAAACTCAAAAATTTTCACCTTTAACACATCACTTACCACCAGAAGAACTATTAATATGGGCAGAATTTATTAATAAAAAACATTATGATTTTTATTTGCTTTCAATAAGGGGTTATGATTTCGATTTTGGAGAAGAGATATCAGAAGAGGGAAAGAAAAATTTAGAAAAAAGTTTAGGTTTTTAAAAAAATTTTTAGAAACTCTTTAAAAATTGTCTTTTGTTATAATTAATTTATGTTAAAAGAAAAATTTAATGAATTTATAAAATTAATATTTGGAAAATCAAAAAATTATTATAAAGATAAATTTTTCAAAAATTTTCTTGATAATTTAATAGAAAAATTAAAAACAAATAAAACTAAAAAATTAAAAATTAATTGTATCCATAAAGATTTTATAAGAGAAAATTTAAGGAATCCATACTAATATGCTTAAAAAAATTTCAAAGAACTATATAAATAAATCTCAAAAAATATTAATGAATTTTAAAATTCTATCTAATGAAGAATACCTTTTTGATCTAATAAGGTGGACTTATGAGATTGTTGACCCAAAAAAACTTTAGAATATCCATTTTTTATTGTATAAATTGATTAAAATTTATTGAGTAATTTTGGAGGATGTGATGATTGACAAATTAAATGATTATTTTAAGGCATGTTGTTATATTGCATGTGGGATGATTTATCTTCAAGATAATCCTCTTCTTAGAGAACCGTTAAAAAAAGAACATATTAAAAATAGACTACTTGGACATTGGGGAGCAAGTCCTGGTTTAAGTTTTGTTTATGTTCATTCAAATAGAGTTATTAACAAATATGATATTAATGCTATTTTTATTGCTGGTCCAGGTCATGGTGCCCCAGGTGTAATTGCACCAGTTTATCTTGAAGGAACTCTGAGTGAAATTTACTCAGAATTTAGTCAGGATGAAATTGGATTAAAAAATTTATTTAAAGCGTTTTCTTTTCCTGGAGGTTTTGGAAGTCACTGTACTCCAGAACTTCCTGGTTCAATTCAAGAAGGTGGAGAACTTGGATATTCTTTATCTCATGCCTATGGAGCAGTTTTTGACAATAAAGATTTAATTGCAATAACTGTAATAGGCGATGGAGAAGCAGAAACAGGACCACTCTCTACATCTTGGCACTCAAACAAATTTTTAAACCCAATTACAGATGGAATGGTTCTTCCAGTTTTACTATTGAATGGTTATAAAATAAACAATCCAACAGTTTTATCAAGAATTGAAAATGAAGAACTTTTATCACTTTTCAAAGGTTATGGATATGAACCTATTTTGGTAGAAGGGGATGATGGTCTTGAAGTTCATGAAAAAATGGTTAAAGCATTTGATTATTCAATTGAAAAAATATTTTCAATTTGGGATTTAACAAGAAAGAGTGGTACACCAAAAAGATATCTTTATCCAATGATAATCTTAAGAACACCAAAAGGTTGGACTGCTCCAAAAAAATACAAAGATCATTTCATTGAAGGTTATTGGAGAGCACATCAAGTTCCATTTTCAGATGTAAAAGAAAACCCTGAAAGCCTAAAAGCTCTTGAAGAATGGCTTTTAAGTTATGAACCAAATAAACTTTTTGATGAAAATGGCTCATTAAGAAAAGATTTAAAAGAGCTTTCTCCAAAAGGAAGTAAAAGAATGAGTTCAAATCCTGTAACAAATTGTGGATTAATAAGAAAAAGTTTAATTCTTCCAGATGTAGAAAATTTTAAAGTTGAAATAAACCAAAGAATTAAAGATAGTTTTGAAAATACAAAACCCCTTGGTAATTTTTTGAAAGAAGTAATTAAATTAAATAGAAATAATTTTAGAGTTTTTGGACCAGATGAAACAAAATCAAATAGATTAGATGCAACATTTGAATATGGAAAAGCTTGGATGGCGAAAATATTGCCAGAAGATTCAGATGAAGGATATCTTTCTCCATATGGAAGAGTTATGGAATATCTTTCTGAACATACAATTGAAGGTTGGCTTGAAGGGTATCTACTAACAGGAAGACATGGTTTTTTAAATACTTATGAAGGTTTTTCTCAAATTATTTCTTCAATGGTAAATCAGTTTGGAAAGTGGATTGATATTTCAACTGATGTTTCATGGAGAGCTCCAATTTCTTCATTAAATCTTCTTTTAACATCTGTTGTATGGAGACAAGATCACAATGGTTTTACCCATCAAGATCCAGGATTTATAAATTCAATTGTGGATAAATGGCCTAATGTAGTAAGAGTATATTTTCCTCCTGATGCAAATACTCTTCTTTGGGTAGTTTGGCACGCTCTTCAAACAACTGATAGAATTAATATAATTGTTATTGATAAACAAAAACATCCTCAATATCTTACAATTGATGAGGCAAAAAAGCATGCAACAAAAGGAATTGGAATATGGGATTTTATCTCAACATATCCAAATGAAGAGCCAGATGTTGTAATTGCAAGTTGTGGTGATATTCCAACAAAAGAAGCAATTTTTGCAGTAAATATTTTAAAAGAAAATTTCAAAGATTTAAAAATAAGATTTATAAATGTTTTAAATCTTTTTACATTAACTCAGAATACAGAGCATCCAGACGGATTAACTGACAAAGAATTTGACTTATATTTTACAAAAGATAAACCAATTATTTTTAACTTTCATGGTTATCCTTGGCTGATTCATAGATTAACTTATAGAAGAACAAATCATAAAAATCTTCATGTTAGAGGATATAGAGAAAATAGAAAAATTGGTATTGACTCATCATATCTTGTATCGTTTTTAAAAGGAAGAGGTGGAATTACAACTCCACTTCAACTTGCAATTTTAAATCAAATAGATAGGTTTAGTATAGCAATTGATGTAATTGAAAGAGTTGAAAAATTAAGTGAAAAAGGTGCAAATTTAAAAGATAAACTAAAAGATATGCAGATTGAAGCTCTTGATTATGCTTATAAAAATGGAATAGATAAAGAGTAAAAATTTAAAAAAATAATATAAAATAAAAATAATGTTTA
Source organism: Caldisericia bacterium (assembly GCA_026414995.1). Lineage (NCBI taxonomy): Bacteria > Pseudomonadati > Caldisericota > Caldisericia > Caldisericia bacterium. The sequence goes on from JAOAHY010000007.1 coordinate 36,063, forward strand.
ATAAATTATTTATATTTATATTAATTTTATTTTTTGTTTTTAATTTTGTTTTTTTAAAAGTTGAAGGTAAAGAAAAAGATAATTCTGTTTTAAATTTTGAGAAAAGTTTATATGAAATTGGAAGACTTTTATCAATTGAAAAAATAAGTAATGGAGGAAGAGATAAAATATTAAAAATTAAAAATTCTATATTATCAAATGGAAAAGAGAAACTTTTAATATTTATGTATCACGGTTTTTATGATGATCAAAATGATTTAAAAACAAAATATTTTATATCTAAATCAGAATTTGAGGAACACTTAAAAATATTAAGAGAATTTAATTTTAAACCTGTAAATATGATAGATATTTATTACTTTATAAAATTTAAGAAAAAAATTCCTGAAAGAGCAGTTTATCTTACTTTTGATGATGGATTTAAAAACTTTATGAAAGTTTATGAGTTGATTAAAAAATATGAATTTAAAGGTGGCATATCTATAATTACTGGATTTGTTAATGACAGATGGACTCTTGATTTAGATGAGATTTCTAAATTAAAAGAAGAAGGATATATCGATATAATATCGCACTCACATAAAATACATAACTTATTTAAGAAACTTGTTAAAAATAAAGATTATGAAACTATTAAAAATGACATTAAAAAATCTAAGGAGTTTTTAAATTTATATAATTTAGATACCTTTGCATTTGCTTACCCTTTATCAATTGGTTCTAACGATTTAAATATTCATAAAATTTTGTCAGAGTTAGGATTTAAAATGGCTTTTGATGGGTTTAATGGATATTTTGTAAAAAATGGAATAAATTTATTTAATATTCCAAGAATAGAAGTTTCAACAAGAAATGGTTTAAATAAAAAAGAAAATTTTAGAAATCTAATTTTTAACATTGTTAATAACTCAAATTAAAAAATTATTGAATCAAAGTTCTCTTTTAATTCTTTTTTATTTAATAAACCTTTAATATCAACTATTAAAGCATCCTTTTTAACTAAATTTTTTATATCTTCAACTTTTAAATTTTCATAACTTTTTTGAATAATACTTATAACAATTACATCAGAATCTTTTAATGTTGAAAAAAGATCTTCTTTTCTCTCCTCCAAATGAATAGAAACTTCATTATCAAAAACGCAAACTTCTTTAAAATATTTTTTTGAAATATTTAGAAATTTTAAAGATGGGCTTTCTCTCGTATCTTTTGAATAATCTTTCATAGCTAAACCAAGAAGAGCAAGTTTTGCACTCTTTGGATCTTTTCCTTTTTTCTTTAATCTTTCAAGAATTATTTTTAAGACTCTCTTAGGCATGTCATCATTTATTTTTCTTCCAAGTTCAAACAGCGATAAATCAATTTTGTTTATCATTACACTTTCTTTAAGATAATAATATGCATAAGGAAGACAATGACCTCCTACACCAAGACCAGGAGAAAGAAGATTTTTAACCCTTTTATGGGTTTTTGCTGCTTCAATAACTTCATGAGGAATAAGACCAATATTTAAAAATATATTTGCTAATGAATTTACCATTGCGATGTTTAAATCTCTTTGAAGGTTTTCAATTATTTTTGATGCCTCAGCAACTTCAACTTTACTTACAATATGATAATCACCATTAAAGTTTGTTTTAAAAAAGTTAAGTGTTTTCTCTATGCTTTTTTCTCCAATACCTCCAATCAATGTTGTCATGTTTACCAATTCTTCAAATGCTTTACCCTCAGCCATTCTTTCTGGTACATATGAAAGATAAAAATCCTTATCTATTTTAAAACCAGTGTATCCTTCAAGCATTGGTAGAACTAACTTTCTTGTTGTTCCAATAGGAACTGTGCTTCTTAAAATAATTAGAGTGTCTTTCTTTAAGTTTTTTCCAATATTTTCAATTCCTTTTATTAAAAAGTCATAATTTATCTCTTTGTTTCTCTTCAAAGGTAGTGGAATTGTTATCATGATAACTTCTGAGTTCAAAACTGCTTCTTTGTAATTAGTTGTTGGAATAAAATTTCCTTTACTTATCTCATCTACTATTATTTCATCAATGCTTTTATCATTATAATATTCAAAAAGTCCACTGTTTCCATTTTTAATATCTTCAATTCTTTTCTTATTTATATCAACCCCATAAACTTTAAGGCCTTTCATGCTTAAAATAAGAGATAATGGTAAACCTACTGCACCAAGCCCAAAAACTGATATCATTATAGAACTCCTCCATCTTTTAGAGATTCAATAAATTTTTCTGATATATTTTCCATTGAAAATTTATTAATTTCATCATTATTATATTTTATCTGAACCCCATTTAGATAATCATTATATATTTTTTTTAAAGTTCTCTTTATATTTTCAATATTATCTGGTTCAACTATATCTATTACTCCACATTTTAATAAAATTTCTTTACATTCCCCATCTGGAACAAGAGCAATGATTCTTTTTCCACTTCCAAGATATTCAAATGTTTTTTGTGGAACAGTATCTTCTCCACCTCTTCCTAAAAATAGAAATAAAAGTTTTGATCCTAATAGATATTTCATTGCTTCTTTATGTGGTAAGAATCCTGAGATATTAACAAATTCAACTAAATTCATTTCATCAACAATTTTTTTTGTATTTTCCTCAAAAGGAGACAAAATATAAATTTTTGCTTCTTTTCTAAAATTCTCATCCTCTTCTATAAGTTCCTTAAATGCTTTAAAAAAGAATACTGGTGTTTGAAGAGAATAAAAACTACCTATATAAGAAATTGAGAAACAAGAAAACTCTTTAGATTCAACTTCAAAATCTTTTTTGTCAAAACCTCCATAAACAACTTTTATCTTTTTTTCATCTAAAAATTTAAATTCTTTAAGCAAAACTTTTTTAAAAGATTCTGTAACCACAATTATTAAATCGGTTTCTTTAAGACATTTTTCCTCTATTTTTCTATTTTTAATCTTTGAAGATGGTGGATATTCAACAAATGGATTTTCACTCCAAAGGTCTCTTAAATCCATAACCCATTTAATATTTAATTTTCTTTTTAAATATAGACCAATAAGATGAGTTGAATGAGGAGGCCCTGAAGTTATAACAACATCAATTTTTTGTTTTTCAACCAGATTTTTTGCAACTCTTTTGGAATCTTTTACCCATCTTATTTTATCATCTGGAATAAATAACCTTAATCTTATTTTTGTCAATAAAGAACTTTTTAAAACTCTATATCTTTCTAAAATATCTGTCTCGTTACTCCCTTTTTCTCTTTTTAAAAATCTATATATAAATTTAGGAATAAAAATTCTTGGGTCTTTAAATTTTACTCTTATAACTTTAGTATCTTCTGGTATTCTTGATGTGTCATCTCTATATTTGTAAGTTGGATAATCGCTTGTTAAAAGATATTTTTCATACCCTTTTATATATTTTATTAATTTTATAACTCTTTCACCTCCGCCACTACCAATTGGAGGAGAGAAAAATGAAACAAAAAGAATTTTTTTCATAAAATAACCTCTTTATAAATCTTTTTTGTTTCTTCAACCATTTTTTCTTTTGTGAATTTTTCCAAAACTTTTTTTCTATTTCTCTCACCAAATTCTTTTCTTTTATTTTCATCTAAAAAATAAATTATCTTTTCAGCAAAGATTTCTTTGTTTAACTCATTAATAATAAATCCATTTACTCCATTATCAACTATATCTCTTACTCCTAAAGAATCATAAACAACAACAGGAAGAGATGAACTCATTGCTTCAATTATTGCAATAGAAAACCCCTCTTTAATTGAAGGAAGAACAAAAACATCAAATATTCCATAAATTCTTCTAACATCTTTTCTAAAACCTAATAGAATGACTTTTTCTTTTAAAGAAAGTTCATCTATTCTTTTTTCAATCTCACCTCTTAATGAACCATCGCCAACTATTAATAACTTTGCATTTTTTAATTCTTTTTCAATAAGAGAAAAGGTATCAATTAAAAAAATCGGATTTTTTACCCTTTCAAGTCTCATTACAGAGCCAATTACAAAATCAGTTTCTTTCAAACCAAAATCTTCTCTTTTATAAAACTCATTATATATTTCTATTCCGAGGTGAACAACTCTTACATCCCTCTTATATCCTCTTTTTAATATATACTCTTTTAAAGAAGTAGAAGGAACAATAATCATTTCAGGAATTTTTAAAGTAAAATTATCTATTTTTTCAAAAATCACTCCTTTTAATTTTGAACTATAATCTTCATACATAAAACTTGTGTAAGATGTGATAGATTTTATTTTTAATTTTTTTGAAATTATTCTTCCATAAAAATTTCCTCTAAAACCATAAGTGTGAATCAAATCTAATTTTTCATTAATTATTGATTTTTCAATATCTTTAAAATTGAATAAACCTTTGAATAAATATTGTTTAAAATTTGATTCTTTTATTTCTTTATAAAGTAGTCCTTCATAAAAATTAAAAAATACAAAATCAAATTCACTTTTTAACTCTTTTGCTAAAGTCATAACTTGATATCTTGACCCACCCTTTTCCCCTCCACTTATAAAAACACCAATTTTTTTCATTCTTTTCTAATTGAATATAAAATTGCAACAATACTCCACATTGTTACACTCAATGTTGGAATCTCCCACAAATTTTCTGTCAGATTATTTAAGAAAAATGCAACTAAACCCAAAAATATTCCTAAAGATATCATCTTTTCTTTATCAGATTTTACATTAATCAAATTTGATATACCTTTTCTTAAAATTGAAAAAATAAGATATAAAAATGAGATAAAACCAATTATTCCTGTTTCAACTAAAGTTTTTAAATAATAGTTATCAACATAAAGCCCTTCAAACATACCTAATCTACTTGCAACTGCACCACCAAAACCCCCAGGACCTACGCCAAAAATTGGTTTTAAAGAAAAAATTGAAATTGCAAGATTCCACCTAAAAAGTCTTCCATATGTCTTTGCTTTTTCAAGGTAAATTGGTGATAATAGATTTAAAAATCTTACTCTTATTTGAGGAATAGAAAAAGCAATTAGAATAAGAATTAGTAAAACAAGAAAATATCTTTTATCCTTATATAAAAGAGTAAATATTAAAAAAGAAAAGGCAATTGAAATTTGTGCTGCTCTTGTTAAAGTAAAAAGAAGTGCGAATAAAGATACTCCAAGAACAAAAAGATAATATAATTTTTTGATTTTTTTCTTTTCAGTTAAAAATATGGTAAAAATTAAAGGAATTAAAAGTATTAGATAACCAGCAAAAGCATTTGGAGATCCAAAAATTGAAAATGCTCTTGTTGAAATTGTTGTTTCAAGGTCTTTATCTATCCATGATGAAGGAATTGATACTTTTGCGATATATTGATATATACCATAAAGAGATAAAATTAAAACTGAAATAGTTGAGAGATTTATAAAATTTTCAATATCTTTTTTATCTTCAATAAAATTTAAAACAATTAAAAAGAAGAGAAACATTTCTAAATAACTTCTTATTCCATCAAATGCAATTCTTGTATCAATTTTTGTAAAGTAAGAAGAAATTAGTAATGATAAAAGAAAAATAAGAACAGGATAAATTAATTCCCCTAATTTTATTTTTTTAGTTTTTACTCTGAATAGTAAAATAAGAATTAAAATCAATATAAAACCTTCATCCCATATTGATGAAACGCTTGGAAATGAATTTCTTATAAAAAAATCAATTATAGGATAAAGAGGTATAAGGTAAAAAGTAAATTTATATGGAAAATAATAAAAAAGAAGGGGAATTGAAAAAATAAAACTAAACTGAGGTTTAATCAAAAGAGATAATGCTATCAAAAATGAAAAAAAGAGAGCGCCTAACTCAATCATTTTTTCCACCCAATAGTTTATAGAGGAATGAATCTTTTATTAAATCTTCTTTTATAAAGAGAAATAAAAAAATAAAGTATAAAAGAGTAAAAATTAAAATTTTTATTGATAAAGAACCGATTTTTAAAATATAAGGAATTGATATAATTATGAAGAAGATTAATAAAGTTTTATAGTTTCCTTCATACTTAATTTTAAAAAATTTTACATTAAAACAAATCTCCTCATCTTCTTTTTTGAAAACCTTAAAAATAAAACTATCATAATATAAATTTCTTATCAAATTGAAAATTTTTGAAATAAAACTTTCATAATATAATTCGCTTAAAAATAAAAGTGCCTTATTAATAAAACTTTCATTTATTAAATTTTTTATAAATTCTTTAATCTTTAAGGTATTCATCAATTATATTTTGAATTTTATCATAATCGAGAATATAATATGAAAGACCATTTTTCCAAGAGTTCACTCCTGGAAGTGTCATTGATATCATGTCATCTTCATGAATATTTTTCATTATTAATCCTAATTTTATTATTTGTGTTGGTTCAAGATTTGTCTTTACCCAATTTTTAAGTTCAAGAAGTGCTTTTTGAAGCTTTAAAGTATTTGAAATTTCAAGTGCCTGTTGAATTACTGCCTTAATAAATTTTTGCTGTCTTTCCATTCTTCCAATATCCCCTGTCTCATCCATCCTGAATCTAACATATTCAAGTGCTTTCTCTCCGTTAAGGTGTTGTAATCCCTTTTTAAGATGAATTTTTACATCTCCAAGATAAGATTCATAATTCATATCTTTTTCTACATCAATAGTAATTCCTCCGATCAAATCAATCATTTTTACAAATCCTTCAAAATTAACTTCAACATAATAAGGAACTTCAATTTGTAAAATTGATTCAACAGTTTTAATAAGAAGAGGTACTCCTCCATATGAATGAGCATGGGCTAATTTTTCATCACCCTCATAACCTGGCAAAGTAACTAATGAATCTCTTGGAAGAGATATAAGAACCAATTTTTTATTCACAGGATCAATAGAAAGGAGAAGATTTGTATCTGATCTTGACATTTCATCTTCATATCTTTGGTCAATTCCAACAAGAAGAATATTTATTTTTTTGTTCCAATCAATTTCTTTAGGAGGAAGATTATTTTCATTGTTTTCACTATTTTTTGGATTAATTGAAGATAAAATGTAGTAAGTATAACCTATAAATGATACAACAAGTACAACTAATACTATTAACACTATTGTTAATATCTTTTTAACTTTTTTCATCTATTCCACCTCTTATTCTTTCAAGTTCAAGTTTCAAATTTTTGTAATCTCTTAAATATAATACAGTAAAATATATAAATAATGTTACAACTATTACAATTCCAACTTGAACAAGTTGTCCATATTTTGAAACAGTGAAACCATTTCTGTCTAAATAGTTTGAGATTAAAAAAGACACTAAAGTTGCAATTAAAGAATAAATTGAAATTTTTGAAAAATCTATTATAAAACTTTTTAAACTCAAAGTTTTTAATTTTTTAAATAAAATTCCATAAAGTAGAATAAATTGAATAACACTTGCTATAGATGCACCAAGAGGAATGCCAGAAAGTCCTATTATTCTTGAGTTTAAAAAATAAAGTGAAATTTGTATCACTATTGTTATTATGCTTATTATAACTGGAGTTATTGTATCTTTAAAAGAATAATAAACTCTAACAAGAAGAGAGGTCATGCCCCAAAAAGGAAGGCCTATTGAATAAAAAATCAGGAGATTAGAAACTATTCTTGTTGCATTTTCTGTAAACATTCCTTGTTCAAAAAGAAGTCTTATTATAGGATACGAAAATAAAATTAAACCAACAGCAGATGGTATCATAAGGTAAAGAATAAATTTTATACCAAATTGAATTGTTTTTGATAATCTTTCAATCTCTTTTCTCGAAACAAGTTGTGATAATGTTGGAAAAATAATTAATGAAACAACAAATGCAAAAATTCCAAGCGGAAGTTGTGATACTTTAAAAGCATAATCGAGAGAAGAAATTGCTCCTTCTCCAAAAAAAGAACCAATAGATTTCTCAAAAATTGGAGTAATATATCCAAAAGTAGAGTTTATTAAAATTGGAACTGCTAAAATTCCTATTTTTTTAACATATGGATTTTTTAAGTTAAATAAAAATTTATATTTCCAACCCTTTTTAATTGCAAAAGGAACTTGAATTAAAAGTTGAAGAATTGCTCCAACCATAGATCCATATATAATTGCATAAGGACCATAAAATTTTGTAAAAAATATAAGAGAAAAAACTATTGAGATGTTATATAAAACTCCCCCTAAACCAGGAATAATAAATGATTCATATGTGTTATGAAGACCTCCAAAAAGAAAAGCCCATGCAAGAATAAGCATTTGAGGAATTAGGTATATAAACATTGAATTTGCAAGATTTTTCATTTCATTGCTTGAATGTGGTGCCATTATATTAATAAAATTTTTTGAAAAAACAAAAAATATAAAAGATAAAATTATAAAAATAACACCTATAACATTAAATAAAATATTAAAAGTTTCCCACATATCTTTTTCTTTTTTCTCAACTAAAAAATCTGTGAAAACTGGAATAAAAATTGCTGATAATAGACCTGCAACAAGAAGGTGTGAAATTGTTAAAGGAATATATGTTGATATTTTAATTGCATCAGATTGAAATGTTGCTCCAAAAAAATAAGCAATAACTTGTTCTCTTATAAAGCCTAATATCCTTGTAATTAGAGTGATAAGAATCATTATGAAACTTATTGATATTAACCTTCTGCCTCTCAATTGTGAAATTCCTCCAAAAGTTTGTTTAAATCAAAATAAATTAAATCTTTTTCTCTTTTCACCACTCATAAAATTTTATTCAATTTCCTCCCCTTTGTCAAATAAATTTAATTATGGTATAAAATAAATTAATGAAAACAGGGGAAATTGAAAAAAAGATTTTTGATTATTTAAAAGAATTTCCTTATAAAATGGGATCAGATTGTTTAACTCAGTTTTTCACATCCATTTTAAATTTTAATTATACAAAAGAGGAAATTCCTAAAAACATTCTAAGAGAAGAAATAAAGAATAGAGTTAAAAATATTAATATTATTTCAAGTAAAAATGATTTTAATATTTTCTTTATTGAAGTTGAAAAATTAAATAATGCGATTGAAAGAGAAGTAATTGAAAAACTTTTTTCTTATGGTTATCCATTTGGGTTGTTTATCTTTTCAGATGAAAAAAAACCAAGAACACTACATTTTGTAAATGTAAAATATGAAGAAGAAAAAGAAGTAAAAAAGAAAATATTAAGAAGAATGGTAATAGGTGAAGGTGAAGGATTAAGAACATATTCTGAAAGATTGGCAATTGTTGAGATAAAAGATGATACTATTCCAGGACTAGAAATTCAAAGACTTTTTGATGAAGCATTCAATGTTGAAAAAGTAACAGAAGAATTCTTTGAAAAATATAAAGAAATTCTTGAAGAAATCTCTATTTATTTAGGAAAATTTGGAATATCAGAAGATAATAGCAGATTTTTTGGAATTCAATTATTAAATAGAATGATGTTTATCTATTTTATACAGAAAAAAGGTTGGTTATATTGGAAAATTGAAGATAAAGAAATAGATAAACCAGACAAAAAATATCTTTATAATTTTTATTTAAAATATAAAAATAATTGGAAAACAAAAGAGAGTAATTTTTATAGAGATTATCTATCAAATTTATTTTTCTATGCATTTAATCATAATTATGTTTATAAAAACACAAAATTACCAGATGAAGTAAAAATTTCATTTTCAATAATGCCTTATTTAAATGGTGGTTTATTTTCAAAAAATAAATTTGATGAAATTGGTGAAATATTGATAAAAGATGAAATATTTGATGATATTTTTAATAATCTTCTCGAAAGATTCAATTTCACAATAAGAGAAGATTTGCCTTTTGATATTGATGTTGCAGTTGACCCTGAAATGCTTGGAAAAGTATATGAATCACTTGTCCATGGTGAAGAAATAAATGAAAGAAGAAAAGCAGGAATTTTTTATACTCCAAGAGTTGAAATTGATTATATGATTAAAATGTCTTTAGTTGAAAATTTAAACAGAAATCTCAATATTGATAAAAATAAACTAATAAAATTTATTTTTTCTGATGATAAATATTATGAACTAACAGAAAAAGAAAAGTATGAAATCAAAAATTATCTTGATAATATAAAAATTCTTGACCCAGCAGTTGGTTCTGGTTCATTTCTTGTTAGGGCAATGAATATTTTAGTTGAATTATTCATAAAGTTAGGTTATGAAACCAACTTATTCAATTTAAGAAAAAATATTATGAAAAATTCTTTATATGGCGTTGATGTAATGGAATGGGCAGTAAGAGTTGCTGAATTGAGACTTTGGTTGAATTTACTTATTGATATTGATAAAGATGAAATAGATATATATACGAATCCACTTTTACCAAATTTATCTTTTAACATAAGACAAGGTGATTCTCTTGTTCAAGAAATACTTGGTAAGAGTATATCTTTAAGAAATATAGATCTTCCAAAAATAAAAAATTTAACACAAGAAATTGCAAAAGAAAAAAGAAGATTTTTTGATGGAGAATCTGATAGAAAAGATATTATTAAAAAATTAGAATATGATCTTATAAAGACGATTTATGATGAAAAAAAGAATAAATTAATAAAAGATAGAAATAATTTGGTAAATGAAAAAAATAAAAGTTGGGATCAATATAATTCAAAATTAAGTTATGTTGAAGAAAATGCTTTTGAAAAAAAGAAATTTGAAGAAGAAATTGAAAATATTAATAATTCAATTGAAAAAATAAATCTTGAAATTGAAAATCTTAACAAAGAATTTAGAGATTTATTAGAAAAAGAAAACAAAGAATTTTTCTTATGGGATATAGATTTTTCTGATGTTTTTGTTGAAAAAGGAGGTTTTGATATTATAATTGGAAATCCTCCTTATGTAAGACAAGAATTAATAGGACCTCCATTAGAAAAAAATCCAACAAGAGAGCAAAAAGATAACTATAAGAAAAAACTTCAAGAAATGGTGGAAAAATTATGGAAAATAAAAGTTGGTGGGAGATGTGATCTTTATGTTTATTTTTATTTTCTTTCACTCTCTCTTTTAAATAAAAATGGAACATTTTGCTTTATTAATTCAAATTCTTGGTTAGATGTTGATTTTGGAAAATATCTTCAAGAATTTTTGCTCAAAAATTTTGAAATGAAAAGAATAATAGATAATCAGGTCAAAAGAAGTTTTAAAGAAGCAGATATTAACACTGTTATAGTATTAATTAATAATACAAATAAAATTAATTTAGATAATAAAGTTAAATTTATAATGTATAAAAAACCTTTTGAAGATGTAATATCAATAGACAATGAAATCTTTATAGAAGAGGTGAATGAATTAAAGAAAAACAGCAATTTAAGAGTTTTTCCAAAAACTCAAAAAGAACTTCTCCTTGAAGGCATTGAAGGTGATGAGCCAAAAGAAATTAAATTAATTAGTGGAAAATATGAAGGTGGAAAATGGGGAGGTATTTACCTTAGAGCACCAGATATTTATTTCACTATCCTTGAAAAGGGGCTAAAATGTCAAAAATTAGCAAAATTGAAAAATTTTTGTATATTTTATGGTTATGTAC
>JAOAHY010000008.1 GCA_026414995.1 Caldisericia bacterium
CTTTTGCTCTCATCTCCTGTGTGAGGGCTTTCATTTCTTGTTCTCTTGCAACAGCCATTGCTCTTTTTTGTTCTGCCATTGCTTGATAAATTCTTTTATCTGCTTCTGCTTGATCGATTCTTAATTTTGCTCCTATATTTTGTCCAACATCAACATCTGCAATATCAATTGAAAGAATTTCAAATGCTGTTCCTGTATCTAAACCTTTTTCAAGAACAGTTTTAGAAATTCTATCTGGATTTTCTAAAACCTCTTTATGGGTCTCTGCTGAACCAATTGTTGTAACAATTCCTTCACCAACTCTTGCAATAATTGTCGCTTCTCCTGCTCCACCAACTAATCTATCAATATTTGCTCTAACAGTTACCCTTGCCTTTGCCTTAAGTTCAATTCCATCTTTTGCAACTGCTGCAACAACTGGAGTTTCAATTACTTTAGGGTTTACACTCATTCTTACTGCCTCTAAAACATCTCTTCCTGCAAGGTCAATTGCTGCTGCCCTTTCAAATGTAAGTGGAATTCCTGCTCTTTCTGCTGCAATCCAAGCATCAATTACTCTATCAACATTTCCTCCAGCAAGATAATGTGCTTCAAGTTTATCAACTGAAACAGAAAGACCTGCCTTTGTTGCTTTAATTAAGGGTAAAACAATTTTTGCAGGAACAACCCTTCTTAATCTCATTCCAATTAAATTAATGAGTCCTACTGGAACACCTGCTGCAATCGATGCAATCCAAAGTCCTACTGGAATAAATGAAAAGAGAATTATTAAAAGTATTACAATGATAATCACTGTAAACCAAATTCCTAATCCAAACATAAATAAACCTCCTTAAAAATTTTTTTTAAAAATTTTATTTTTGTGTAAGAAACAAAAGTAAAATTTTAGATTTTTTCAACTATAATTTTACCACCTTCGATTTTAATAACTTTTACTTTTGAATCTTTTTCTATAAACTCTCCAAGTGAAATTGCATCATATCTTTTTCCATCTATTTCAATTGTTCCTGAGGGTCTTAAAGTTGTTAAAACTTTTCCTTCTTTTCCAATTAACTCTTCAAGTTGTGAATATGAAGTATAACCTTTTTCTGTTTTTAAACTTTCTTTGAGACCTAATTTATTCCAAATTGGAAGTTTTGGAAATAAAAACAAAAGAATTATAAATAAAATAAGAAGAATTGATGCAACAATTCCAATTGAGTAAAGAGCTCTAGTTCCACCACCTAAGGTAAAGAAAATTGAAACAAAAATTAAAATAATACCTGCAATTCCAGTTAAACCAAATCCCGGTATTAAAAATATTTCAATTAAAAGAAGTATTACTCCTATTATAAACAAACCTACATAAAACCAATTTCCTAAACCTGCAATCATATGACCTCCAAAAAATAAAGTAAGGGATATTAACCCCATTGTTCCTGGTACTCCAAAACCAGGAGTTGTTGCTTCAATTAATAGACCTAAAAATCCTATAACAAGCAAAATTTCTCTTATTGTGCTTTGAGTTATGAAGCGTGCGATTTTTTCTGTTAAAGAAAATTTAATATCAATAATTTCATAATTTTTTAGATTAAATTCATTTAAAATTTCTTCAATTGAGTTTGCTTCAAAATCAAGAAAACCTACTTTTTTTGCTAAATCACGTGAGAGTGTTAAAATTTCTCCTTTTTTAACAACACCCTCAATTTCAATTTCTTTATCAACCATTGCTGCACCAATAAGTGGATCTCTTCCATTTGCTTCACAAGTTGACTCAAATTCTGCTTTAAGAGCAGAAATTGTTTTTTCTGTTGCTGGAATTGGTTCTGCTGCGCCTATACTTCCACCAGAAGAAAAAACAATTTTTTTAGTTGCAAGAGTTATAAGAGCTCCTGCAGACCATGCTCTTCCTTTTATCCAACCGATAGTTAAAACTCCTTTTGAATTTAACTCTAAAATTTTATCTCTTATTTGTGTTGCAGCATCAACTGCTCCTCCAAAGGTATCAACAACAAAAATTACAGATTTTACTCCGTCTAAATTACTTAATGCTCTTTGAACATATTTTGATAAACCTAACTCAATTTCTCCTTCTATATGAATAATTAAAACTTTTTCATTTTTAGAATAAGTTAAATTAAAAATAAGTGAAATAAAAATTAATGTTAAAAACAAAATCCTTTTCATAATTTAATTATAGCATCATAAATTTTATGATAAAATTTAAACATGATTAAAAATATCAAAAAATGGGAAGAGTTTGAAAAAGATTTAATAAAAAAAAGTAAAGTTGAAGTAAAAAAGAATTTTAAAATAGTAAATGAACTTTATAGATTTTCAAAAAAGTTAGGAAAATTCAAAGTTTCTTTAGAAGGAATTGAAAAAGATATAAAATATGCTAGGGCAATAAATGGAATTAGAAAATTTAATAGTTAAAATTGGGAAAATTTTAGATAAAAAAAATATTCCGTATATGATTATTGGTGGACAGGCAGTTCAAATTTACGGTGAACCAAGATTGACAAAAGATATTGATATAACAATTGGTTTAGACATTGATTTATATAACTTATTGATTGATGCAATTAAAAAAATAGGGTTAATTCCACTTATAGAAGATATTGAAAATTTTATAAAAGATACTTATGTTTTGCCAACTTATGATAAAAAAACTGATTTTAGAATAGATTTTATCTTTTCAAATTCAAAATATGAAAAAGAAGCATTAAAAAGAGTTAATAAAATAAAAATTAAAAATTATGAGATTAATTTTGCTTCTTTAGAAGATTTAATAATTCATAAAATAATTTCGGGTAGGGAGAGAGATATTGAGGATATTAAAAATATATTAATAAAAAATAAATATTTTGACAAGGAATATATAAAAAAATGGCTTCAAGAATTTCAAGAAACTTTAAATGAAAATTTAATAGAAAAATTTGAAAATTTAATAAAAATTTTTAATCATAAGGGGTTCTAACTTTTAAATTTTTGAAATAGATTTTTAGGGGCAACAAGATTTCTCTTGGAATTGGTTTTTTCCAAGGGTATCTTGTTGGTGTATTTAGGTGAACCTCATCAGGTTTGATTTCATTTACAAAATTTGCTATTTTTTCAATCTCATTTAAATTTATTTGAGTTATCATTATTTGAATATTAAATTTCCCCTTAAATTCTTCTTTTAATTTTTTAATTCCATATAAAATTTTTTCTATTTCTATTCCTTCAATTGGTTTGTTAATTTTTTTAAAAGTATCTTCACTTATTGCATCAATTTTTACATCTATTATGTCAAAATTTAAAATGTCTTTTCTTACATCATCAAGATAGAGAAGTGATGAATTTGTTAATAAAATAGTATTTTTATTGGGTTCAATTTCTTTTATTTTTTGAAGTACCTCTCCAATATTTTTTGCTAAGGTTGGTTCACCTGCACCTGAAAAAGTTATTACTTCAAAATCCTCTCTTAGAAATTTTTTAAACTCATTTATTAATAAATCTGTTTCAACAAAAATTTCTCTTTTAATTTTATGTGAACCTTTTCTCTCATTTATTGTAAATGGTCCAAGCTCACAATAGATACATGAAAAAGTACAATATCTTTTTGTTTTTCCTAAAAGATTTATTCCTAAAGATTTTCCATATCTCCAAGAGATAACTGGTCCATAAATTAAATCTCTTGTTTCTCTCTCTTCCATACCTTAATATGATATCATTTAAATATGAATCTTTTCAAATTTTTTGAATTTATTAAAGGAAAAAAAGAGGAATTAGAAAGTTTTGAAGATTTTCTAC
Organism: Caldisericia bacterium; assembly: GCA_026414995.1. Taxonomy (NCBI): domain Bacteria; kingdom Pseudomonadati; phylum Caldisericota; class Caldisericia; species Caldisericia bacterium. The sequence goes on from JAOAHY010000008.1 coordinate 3,775, forward strand.
TACTTTCTGGTTTTGGAATTGAATTTTCAGAGAAATTGATGAAAATTTATAAGAAAGGTGGAATTAAAGAAGTAAAAAAAAGTTTAAATGAAATTTTAGAGGGAAGTGAGAAAGATTTAAAGGTTTTAGATTTTTCAATTTATCTATTTTTAGGGGTTAATGGTGGTGGTAAAACAACATCAATTGCAAAACTTGGTAATTATTTTAAAGAGAGAGGAGAAAATGTATTATTTATTCAAGGAGATACATTTAGAACTGGTGCAAATGAGCAATTAAAAATTTGGGGTGATAGAATTGGAGTTTCTGTTTTTATGGGAAGAAGAGGAGATGACCCAGGTAGTGTTATTTATGATGGGCTAAATTTTGGTTTAAATAGAGGCTATAAAAAATTTTTTATAGATTCTGCTGGTAGATTGGAAACAAAGAAGAACTTAATAGAAGAACTTAAAAAGATAAAAAGAGTGATTGAAAAAAATTTTACTGAGTTAACTGAGACTATTCTTGTTCTTGATTCAACAGAAGGTGAAAACCTCTATTCTCAAGTTGTAAAATTTAATGAAGCAATGAATATTACAGGATTTTTCATTACAAAAATAGATTCTACAATAAAACCTGGAATTCTTATTCCTATTTATGAAAAATATAAAATTCCATTTTTATTTTTATCATTTGGTGAGGATTTGAAAAGTTTTGAAAAATTTGATAGAGAAAAATTTATTGAATTACTTTTTAAGGATTTTTCTTAAATATATTGAATTAGGTCTTCTTTAAAACCAAGTTCCTTAAAATATTTTAAAACTTCTAAAAATTCATCTCTTGTAATCCTTCTTCCTATTTCTCTATCACCAAGCGCTTTAAAACAAGGGTAATATTGTGTCATAAGTGAGATTGTTAATTCTTTGCCAATATTTTTATATAGATTTTCAAGTACTTTCTTTGAATTTTCAACATTATTGGGTAAAATTAAGTGTCTAACAATAACACCTTTTTCAATAATTCCATCTTTATTTAATTTCATAAATCCAACCTGTCTCACCATTTCTTTTATTGCTTTTATATTTATTTCTGGATAATTTTCAGCATCTGAAAGGTGTTTAGCTAAATTTTTATCTCCATATTTTGCATCAGGAAGATATATATCGACTATACCCTCTAAATATTTTAAAATTTCAACTTTTTCATAACCAGATGTGTTATATAAAATTGGAATTTTTAAACCCATATCTTTTGAGATTGAAATTGCAAGAATTATGTGAGGAGAGTAATGAGTTGGTGTTACCAAATTTATATTGTGTGCACCAAGATTTTGAAGATTTAACATCATTTTTGCTAAATCTTCTATTTCATATTCCTCTCCCTCACCCAATTGACTAATTGAATAATTTTGACAAAAATTGCATTTTAATGAGCAATTTGTGAAAAATATAGTTCCAGAACCTCTGAAACCTGAGATAGGTCTTTCTTCTCCAAAGTGGAGTGAATATGTGCTTATCTTTAATTTATAATCACTTTGGCAAAATCCTCTTTTTCCTAAAATTCTATTAACTCTGCATTCTCTTGGACATAAATCACAATGTGAAAGCCGAGTGAAAAGCTCAAAGCCCCTTTTTTTGATTTCCTTTGAACTTAAAGAAAGATATGATGCGCTCATATTCTATTTTTCTTTATCTTTTATATAAACCACCATTCTATTATAAGGAATCTCAATATTCTCTTTATCAAAAATATTTTTAATCTCTTCAAAAAACCTTCTCTTTGCACTCCACCTTTTTTCTTTATCAATTTTCATTTTAACAAGAATTGAAATTGTTGAATCATAAAATTTATCAACTCCCATTATTTGAGGTTCTTCAAGAATTTCATTTTCATCTATTAATTTTTTACCAACTTTTAAAATTAACTCTTTCGCTTTATCTAAATTTATTTCATAAGAAAGAGGAAGTTCAACCCATAAAAATTGATCTCCATAACCATATTTTATAACTTTTCTAATCTCTCCATTAGGTATATAAAAAAGTTTTCCCTCATAATTTCTTATAACTGTTTTTCTAATTCCAATTTCTTCAACTCTTCCTAAAATATCATCAATCTCAATTAGATCTCCAACAGAATAATAATTTTCCAGAATTAGAAAAATTCCAGCAATTGCATCTTTAAAAAAAGTTTGACCTGCAAAACCGATAGCAATTCCAACAATACCACTTGCAGCAAGAAGAGGTGTAGTATCTATATTAAAAATTTTTAGAAGATACCATATAAAAAGAAAAATCAAAAAATAGTCTAATACAGAAAAAATAAGTTTAACTAAAGTTAACCTTTTTTTGTAAATCTCTACTTTTTCATAAAATTTAATTATTTTTATTTTGATTATATTTAAAAAAATTTTTATTAATATAAAAATTGAAATTAGAACAATTAATTTAAGAATATATTCTACATATTTTGAAAGAAAATTCATATATAAATTATAACAAAAACATTATTGACAATTTTAAAAAATATTTTAAAATATTGTCAATATGTGTAAAATAAAGTGAATTTAGTGAAGTAGCAAAAAGCAACCAAAATTGAGTATTAGAGAGAAAAGAAAAGGAGGTTTGTATGCAAAAATCAACAAAATTTTTAGCATCACTTCTAATCATCACACTTTTTTTAACTTTAATTTCTTTTAGTTGGGGATGTACCAAAAAGGTACAGGAGAAAAAAGTAGTAAAATTAGGTTTTATTGGACCACTAACAGGAAAATATTCAAAAATGGGAATTGGAGGAATGAATTCATTTAAACTTGCTGTTAAACAGTGGAATGAAAAACCAGACACTAAATACAAATATGAAGTTGTAACATTTGATGATGAAGGAGTTCCTCAAAAGGGTGTTGAGGTTGCAACAAAAGCTTGCTCTGACCCAGAAATAATTGCAGTTGCAGCTCATTATAATAGTATGGTTGCAATTGCAACAACTGATGTATTCCATAAATTTGGAGTAGTAAATGTTGTTTGGGGTGCGGTATTACCATCAATTACTTATGGAAATGATTATCCTGAAGTTTGTAGAGTTAATGGAACTCAGGTTGAACAAAATGAGGCAAATGCTAAACTTGTTGTTGATACACTTGGTTTTAAGAAATTTGCAATAATTTATGATACAACTGATTATGGAAGAGGACACCTTCAATATTTTAAAGAGGCACTTGCAAGAAGAGGAATTACACCAATTGCAGAAGAAGGTATTGTTATTGACCAGAAAGATTTCACTACAGTTTTAACAAAAATTAAAGCACTTAATCCAGAAGTTATATATTTTGGTGGATTAACTCCAGAAGGTGTTAATATAAAACTTCAAATGGATAAACTTGGTATTAAGGCACAATTTTTAGGAACATCAGGAATTAAATCAGATGATTTTAATACAGCTCTTGGTGAACATGCAGAAGGAGTTATTTGTATGTTAGATGGTGCTCCAGTTGATTATCTTCCAGGTGGAAAAGCGTTCATGGAAGCATATAACAAAGAAGGTTATGCTGAACCACCAGAAGCATATGGTCCATTTGCTTATTGTGCAGCAAATATTTTAATTAGAGCAATTGAGAAGGTTGGTCCAGATAGAGCAAAAGTTATTGAAGAAGTAAATAAAACTGATTATGAAGATATTATTGGTAAAATTCACTTCAATGAATATGGACAAAACGATGTTCCACTTGCAACTCCATATGTAAGTCAAGATGGCAAATGGGTTCCTTGGCAAGATTCAGAATATGCAAAAGGAATAAGAACTCTCCCTGGTTTTGCATATAGAGAAGGAAAAGATTGGGTTAACCCTTACAAGAAGCCATAAAGAAAACCTAAGGGCAAGGGGCAACCCTTGCCCTTTTTTTATTTTTGTATCTAAAAGGGAGGTTTGATGAGCGGATTCTCTGTTATTTTACAAATAATTTTTAATGGAATAATGCTTGGAATTCAATATGCAATGGTTGCTGTTGGTTTTACTTTATTTAGAGGGGTTTTGAATGTTTTAAATTTTTCCCATGGAGATGTATTTGCACTTGGAGCATTTGTTTCACTTATTATAATTTCAATGTTTGGTGTTATGACACTTACTGGTGGAGTTTATATAGGAGTTGTTGTTCTAATATTTCTTCTTTCAATGGTTACTCTTGGAATTATTGGAGTTATTCTTGAAAGGCTTGCAGTAAAACCAGTTTCAAAAGGTCCTGTTACTATGAGTTTACTTGCAACATTAGGACTCGGAATTGCTATAAGAGAAGGTATAAGATTATTTTATCCTAGAGGTGGTGAATCAAAAAAATTTCCAGAACTTTTTCATAAACTTTTTGAAAATACGAAAGGAGCTTTTGAGTTTAGTGGTGTTATTTTTAGATATGAAAATATCTTATTTTTAATAATTGGTGTTGTAGTTGTTTTTCTTCTCGCTCTTTTTATAAATAAAACTAAAATGGGTCTTGCAATTAGAGCAGTAGCTCAAGACCCAGAGTGTGCTCTTATGATGGGAGTAAATAAAGATTTTATAATTGATATAACATTTTTTATTGGTTCTGCTCTTGCTGCTCTTGCTGCAATTCTTTATGGTCTTTATTATAACACTGTTGTTTTTGATATGGGTGCTATGATGGGTGTTATTGGCTTATCCTCTGCAGTTTTAGGAGGTTTAGGTAATATTTATGGTGCAATTATTGGTGGATTTATATTTTCTATGACTGAGGCTCTTTCTGCTGCACTTATACCAAGAGGTTCAGAGTTTATGGATGTAATTGCTTTTGCAGTTGTTATTATTTTCTTAATATTTAGACCTTCTGGAATTCTTGGCGAAAAAGTTTATGAGAGGGTATAAAAATGAAAAAGAATGGATTAATTAATTATTTAATAGTTTTATTTGTTGAAATTTTAGTTTACTTATACTTTATGATTTTTTTAAGAATTGAATCAATATGGATAATTATTTTTACAATTATCTTAATCGGAGCAATTCTTTATCTTTCTAAAAAATTTAAGAAGTTATTCGATCTTATAACAGAAAGTTTTAAGAAAAATTCAAATTTTGCTATCTTTTTAATGGTTATACTTCTATTTTTATTTCCGTTTATTAGCAAATTACTCGTTCCTCTTTATATATATTGGCTTTTAATTGTTATTCAAACTTTTATTTTTGCAATTGTATCTCTTGGTTTAAATTTTCAGGTTGGTTCAACTGGAATTATGAATCTCGCTGCATCTGCGTTTTATGGAGTTGGTGCTTATACTGCAGGATACCTTGCTTTAAATTATAAACTTCCAGCAATTTTAACAATTCCTCTTGGTGGAATCGCTGCATCTCTTTTTGGTTTACTTTTATTTATTCCAATTTTTAGAACAAGGGGACAATATTTTGCATTAATTACTCTTGCTTTTGGTTATATGTTTGTTTTATCTTTAAATAACCTTGCTTTTGTAGGAGGACCACAAGGACTTAAAAATATACCTTCAATTAAACTATTTGGTTATAATTTTCAAAAGGCTCCATTTGGCACTCACTTTTATGTGAATTACTATTTTCTTGTTGTAATTATTTTACTTATAACTCTTCTATTTTTCCATAGATTATATAATTCATGGATTGGTTTAACACTAAATTACATTAGAGATGATGAATCTGCGGCAAAAGGTTGTGGCGTTTTTACTAATAAGTGGAGATTAATTGCACTTCTTATAGGAAACTTTTTTATGGGAATTGGTGGGGCGATTTATGCTCATATGATTGGTTTCATATCTCCTCCAAACTTCACATTAACTTTAGGTCTAATGTTAATTTCAATTGTTCTTCTAGGAGGAAGTGATAATATCATAGGAGTCTTGGTAGGCTCATTTATTTTAGTTCTATTTCCAGAAAAATTGAGAGTTATAACAGAATATAGAGTAATGCTTTACGGACTTCTTATTGTTCTTGTCCTTATATTTAGACCTCAAGGTCTTATTCCTTTTAAAGAAAGAATTTATGATAAAAGATTTGTAGAGGAGAAATAAAATGGAGAAAAAGGTAATTCTTTATACTGAAAACATTGAAATGCGATTTGGTGGACTTTATGCTTTAAAAAATATAAATATAAAAATTTATGAAAATGAAATTCTTGGAATGATTGGTCCAAATGGAAGTGGCAAAACAACTTTTTTTAATGTTATAACAGGATTTTATAAGCCAACTGGTGGAAATTTCTATTTTTTAGGTGAGAGGTTAACAGGAAAAGAGCCATATGAAATTATGACAAAAGGAATTTCAAGAACATATCAAGCAAGTAGAGTTTGCTTTGATTTAACAGTATTAGATAATATTTTAATTGGAACTCATTTTGTTCAGAAAAGTGGTTTTTCAAGCGCTCTATTTAATAGAAAAAAATTTTATAAAGAATTAGAAGATTATAAAGAAAAAGCAGTAAATCTTCTTAAAGTTTTTAACCCAGAACTTGTAAATAAACTTTATGTAAGAGTTGGAGGACTTCCATTTATTGATAGAAGAAGAGTTGAAATTTGTAGAGCAATGATTTCTGAACCAAAATTAATTCTTCTTGATGAACCATCTGCAGGAATGAATGCTGATGAAACTATGGAACTCATGGATGATATTGGAAAAGTTAGATCGAAAATGAAAAATGTTACAATTTTTATAATTGAACATGATATGAAGGTTATAAGCACTGTTACAGAAAGGGTATATGCACTAAATTTCGGGCAAGTTATTGCTGAAGGAACTTATGCTGAAGTCTCAAACAATATTGATGTAAAAGAGGCATATTTTGGTAAGGAGTTAGATAATGAGAGAAAATTTATTGCTTGAAATAAAAAATTTAACAACTGTTTATGGTCAAAATAAAATGCTAATTGATGTAAATATAAATGTGGAAAAAGGAAAAATTGTTTCTCTTCTTGGAAGTAATGGTGCAGGAAAGTCAACCTTAATTAAAGCAATTCTTGGCCTTGTAAAAGTAGTTGGTGGAAATATTGTTTTTGAAAATAAAGATATAACTCGAATGAGAACTTTTGAAAGAATTGCACTTGGAATTTCAATTGCACCAGAGGGAAAAAGAATTTTTCCTAAAATGACAGTTCTTGAAAATTTAAAAATGGGAGCGTATCTTGTTAAAGATAAAAAAGAAATTGATAGAAGATTAGAAGAACTTGTTTTTCCTCATTTTCCAAGATTAAAGGAGAGATTATCTCAAGTAGCAGGAACTCTTTCTGGTGGAGAACAATCTATGTTAAATATTGGAAGAGCTCTAATGGCAAATCCTAAACTCATAATATTTGATGAACCATCTTTTGGTCTTGCTCCAATTCTTGTTCAGGAAACAGCAGAAATTATTCAAAAAATTAATAAAACTGGAATAACTGTTCTTTTGATAGAACAAAACGCTGTTATGGCTCTTGAAATAACAGATTATGGATATTACCTTCAAAAAGGACAAATAATTGCACAAGGAACTCCAGAAGAGTTAAAGAAAGAAGAAATAATTAGAAAAGCATACTTTTAATTTAAATTTAAGGTCAGGAGATTAAATCTTAATTTTATTTAAATTTCCTGACCTTTTTATTTTAGATAATTAATTATAAAATTTGAAATAGCCAAAGTTCCAATAGGTAAAACTCTTTCATCAATATCGAACTTTGTATTATGATGGGGATATGGGTTTTCAACTTTTTTAGATGATAAAAATATATATAATCCTGGTATATTTTTTGTATAATATGAAAAATCTTCACCAACCATTGTTGGTTTTTTCAAAAACTTTATTTTGTTTTCATCAACTACCATTTTAGTTATTTCATAAAATCTGTCTGTTAATTCTGGATCATTTACAACAACTGGATAACCAAAGTGATATTCAAATTTATAATTTCCCCTAAAACTTTTTGTAATGTTTGAAATAATTTCTTCCATTCTATTTCTAACATATACTCTTATATTTTCATCTAAAGTTCTTACAGTTCCTTCAATTTCAACAAGCTCTGGAATTACATTATAAGATGTTCCTCCTGAAATTTTTCCAAAACTTATGACAGATGGAGAAAAAACTTCTATTTCTCTTGAAATAATTTCTTGAATAGATAAAACAATTTGAGAAGAAATATAAATAGGATCGACACCTCTATGGGGAGTAGCACCATGAGTACCCTTTCCTAAAACTAAAATTTTAAAACTGTCAATTGAAGCCATAAAAGGACCTTTATATAAACCAATAACTCCATTTTCAATTTCATCTATAAAATTTCCCACATGTATTCCTAAAATAGCATCAACTTTTGGATTTTCAAGAATTCCCTCATCTATTAAAAGTTTTGCTCCACATTCTTTCTCTTCACCTGGTTGAAAAATAAATTTTACCTTTCCATTTAACTTATCTTCATATTTTTTTAAAACTTTTGCAACACCTAAAACAATAGCCATATGACCATCATGACCGCACGCATGCATATTTTCATTTTTAGATGAATAAGGAAGACCTGTTTCTTCTTTTATAGGTAAAGCATCCATATCACTTCTTATTGCAATCACTTTTCCATCTTTTTTTCCTATAATTGCACTAATTCCTGAGCAAGATTTATAATCCTTTATCTCTAAATTAAGTTTTTTTAATTCATTTATAATATATTTTTTTGTTTCAGGAAGAGCCCAACTTCAGGAATTTGATGGAGATTCATTCTATGATTCATAATTTCATTTTCAATTTCTTTTACATAATTTTTAATCTCTTCCATTTTAGTTTCTCCTTATGAATAAATTTTTATTGGTTCTGGTTTTTTATAATTTTCAGTTTTATTGAAAATCTCAAGTACAAAATTAAGGTCCTTTTCTGTTTTCATATGTGCAAAAAATTTTCCACTCCAAATTCCACTTTGATGTGGTTTTATACCCCTTTGATTAAAAAATTCATTAACTTTATTGAAATCTTTTATTTTAAAACCAATATGATGAAGTCCAGGACCATGATTTTTTAAAAATTCATAATAAACACTATTTTCATCAATTGGTTGAACTAATTCAAGTTCAACTGATCCCATTTCACACATTGCAACAATATATTCAAATTCTCTATATTCATCATTTCTTTTCATTTCAACTGTTGTTTCTTTATCAATCTTATAAATTTTCCAAGGTCCAATTCCATACTCATCATTAAAAATTTTTAATGAGTTTTCTAAATCTTCAACAACAATTGCGATTTGAATAATTTCTTCAAAAAGTTTTTCTTTCATAAATTCACCTCTTTTAAAAATATTTATTTAATTTTTCTTTTAGATCTTTTAAATCTTTGTATCTTATCAATATAATTTCTGGGTTTCCATTTATCATTGCAGAAAGAATTTTACCTTCTTCTAAAAAAGCAATTACTCTTTTTTTGTTACAAAGTGCAAAAGCAATTTCAAAACCAACTCCAAGAGATGGAGAATTTACATCTGCGAGAAGAAGATCTGAATTTAAAAGAGCCTCAATATCTCTTTTAAAAATATCATTATCAGAGAAAAGGCTTTCTGAATAAGTAGGAATTAAATTAAATTCTGTTGTAATTGAATGGCCTTTTTCTTTTAAAAAATTATAAATATCTTTTATTAAATTATCATTTCTTGTACCACCCCTAATTGAGAAAGCAAAGTATATCTTCATAATACCTCCAATTTAATCTTTTTTATTATATAATATTTTTTATGAATAAATTATTTGAAAAAATATTAGTATCACTTGAACCATCAGAAGAGTGGAAGATTTTTCTTTCATATCTTACAAAATGTTTTAAAGACTCAAAATTTTACATTCTCTCAGTTATTGATACAACAAAGTTTATTGGTAGAGGAATAAAACTATATGAAGATTATTTGACAGAATTAATTGAAAAATCTTTAAAAGATTATGAAGAGTTATTAAATGAAAAAAAAGTTGATTTTGAGATAGTTTTAAGAAAAGGAAGAGTTAAAGATTCAGTATTTGATGAAGTAAAAGAAAAGGGAATAGATTTGCTTGTTATTGGAAGTCACTCTGCAGTTGGAGTTAAAAGATTAAAACTTGGAGGTATTGCAAAAGATATATTAATAAACTCTCACATTCCAGTTTTAGTAATGAATGCACTTGTTGAACCCTCTCTTAAACCTAAAATTTTAAATCCTACAACTGGAAGTCAATATTCATATGAAGCAACAATTTTTTCATTGAAATATGCAAAAAATTTTAATGGAAATTTAACAGTTCTATTTTTAATAAAAGATGAAAAAATAATAGAAAATTATATGGAAAGAGTAAAAATTGAAAGTGAAAAACTCTCTATTGATGTTAATTTTAAGATATTTGAAAAAGATCCTCTTGAATCAATTTTGGAAAGCACAAAAGAGCATGATTTAATAATAGGCAGTAGAGGATATAAAGGTTTTAAATATAAATTAAGAAACATTATTAAAGAATTTTCACTTGATTATATTGTAAGAAGCACAATAACTTTATCAGAAAAACCGATTCTTCTTATCTGCGATTAGGAGAATATTATGAAAAACGAAATTATTTCAATTTTAATTTTTATTTTATCTTATCTTTTGATAATTTTTGATATTTTACCAAGAACAATAATAGTTTTTTTCTCCGCTTCCATTTTAGTTTTATTAAAAATTTTAACTCCAAATGAAGCTCTATCTTTTGTAAATTGGGATGCAATAACACTACTTTTTGGTATGTTTACTCTTGTTATTACTTTAAAAGAGGTTAACTTTTTTAAAATTGTTGGAAATAGAGTTGTAAGAATTTTTGGTAAAAATTTAATTTTATTATTCATCTCTCTTTCACTTTTAACTGCTTTTCTATCTGCATTTATGGATAGTATAACTGTTATGATGTTTATATCTTCTTTAACAATAGAAATATCCAAAATTTTAGGTTTTAATCCAGTTCCATTTATATTAATTGAAATCGTTTCATCAAATATTGGAGGAAGCTCTACAATGGTTGGAGACCCGCCAAATGTTATAATTGGTACATCTCTTGGTTTTTCTTTTATAGACTTTTTAAAAAATGTAGCACCTATTTCAATTATTGTTCTTATTTTTAATATTATTTATTTTTTGTTTATTTTTAAAAATGATTTAAAGATAAAAATAAAAAAAGAGGTTGAGATAAAAAGAATTGAAATTAAAGATAAATATAGTTTTTTTGTTTCAATCTTTGTTTTTCTATTAACTGTATCACTTCTTGTTTTTCATAAAACTATAAATATTTCTGTTGGAGTAATAGGGTTAATCGGAGCCTCTTTAGCTTTGTTTTTAAATGGAAATAGATTTAGAAATATATGGGAAAAAATTGATTGGGATACTCTTTTGTTTTTCATTGGATTATTTATAATAGTTGGTTCTCTTGAAAAAGTTGGATTTTTATCTCAAATTACTAATTTTATGATTAAGATTTTTAAAAATCCTAAAATTTTACCAAGTGAACTTCTTTTCTTTTCAGGCATTTTATCAAGTGTGGTTGATAATGTTCCACTTGCCTTTTCAATGGTCCCTATTATTAAAAATATGAGTGTATTAAAGGGAATACCAATTGGAGTACTTGCATGGGGACTTTCTCTTGGAACTGACCTTGGTGGTAATGGAACTCCAATTGGTGCATCAGCAAATGTTGTTGCTTTGTCTATTCTTGAAAAAAGTGGAATAAGAGTTTCTTGGGGTTATTATCTTAAAAAAGTTTTTTTGGGTACAATTTTATCTCTTATTCTTTCAGGATTGCTACTTATTCTATTTCACAGGTTCTAAAAAATAAATAAAAAGAGTTAAATCTGAATAAATGCCAAAGATAATTTTTGATGAACTATTTTCATCAAGATATTTTTTAATTTTTCCTTTTGGATCATATAAACTTAATAGATCACTTCCAACTTGAGAATAGACAAAAATTGTTGGTTTTTCTTCTTTTTCTAAAAAATTTAATGCAAATTCTATTTTTTTTGATGTATCAAACATGAAATTATTTAATGGAAGATCTAAAATATACTTAAATTCTCCAGTGATATTAAATGTATATCTATACATTTCATATTTGTTTAAAAAAATAACTTTTTTTCCATCTAATAAATTTTTTATTTGAGGTATTTCTGGATGACCTTTGATTAAACTAAAAGGAACAAATATATAAAACAAAATTATTAAAAAAATTAAAACTTTTTCTTTATATTTTTTAAAGAAAAAAGCCCCCTCTATTAACAAATAATAAGATGGAATGATAATAAATGATATGTAATGAAAATAAAGAGAACCAAAAATTTTTGTTATAGAAAAAAACATTATAAAATATGTAAAAAAGTAAAAAATCAGAAAAATTTTAAATTCATTTTTAAATTTTATTAATCCTAAGATTATTATAAAAACAAGAATAAAAATTATAAAAATAAACACTTCTTTTGAATTTAAGAATAGATAAGAGAAAAAATCAGATAAAAAAGATTCAAAGGTTATATTGCCCCATCCTCTCGAAAGCTCAAATCTTCTTTTTAGTTGAATAAAAAATATGTATGAAAATGGTAAATATATTATTCCACAAATTATAGAAGTAATAAAAGAAGACCACCTTTTCTTTATTAGAAAATATAAACTTTCAATAAAAAAGAGTGGAATAGTTAGGTGATGAGTAAGCATCATTAAAATATTTGATATAACAAAATGAATTTTATAAACTCTCTCTCCTTTTAAAAGATTAAAAAAGAATAAAATTGAGAGTGAAGAGAGAAACAATGCAAGTGAATACATTCTTACAAGAGTTGATATGTAAAGAAAAAATGGAGATACAGTAATTAAAATACCAAGATATTTTGATTCATCCTCTCCTATAAATTCATTTAATTTAAATAGAATTATATAAATTGTTAATATACCAAAAACTAAAGATATTATTCTTAATAAGATTTCATTATGAGGAAATATATAAAGAAATAAAGATAATAAAATGTGATATAGAGGAGGGTGAAAATCATTTAGAGAATTTAGAATTGCTGATATTAATCCTAATGAAGATACTTTTGCAGACCATGCTTCATCTCCATAAATAAATTTAGGAATAAAAATTAAAAAGTTTGTTATTAAAAAAGCAACAATTAATAAGAAAAATACCCTCTTTTTATCCAAAATTAATTTCATATTTAAATTATATAATAACAATTTTAATTAGATTATTGAAAAAATTTTTCAATTATGTTATAATTTTTTAAAGGAGGTTAACATGAAAGATATAACATTTGAAGCAAGCGTTGAATTAAAAGAAGGTTTAACATTTGAAGCTAAAACAAGAAACTTTTCGTTTATAATAGATGAACCAGAAAATCTTGGAGGTAAAAATTTAGGACCAAATCCAGTAGAATATCTCTTATTTGCACTTGGTGGTTGTCTCGGAATTGTAATTCAAGTTGTTGCAAAAGAGATGAACTTGAAGATTGATAAAATAAAAATAAATTTAAGAGGAGAACTTAATCCTTTAAGATTTATGGGTAAAGACTTTTCAGAAAGAGCAGGTTATAAAAAGATAACTGTTGAAGTTGATATAAAATCAGAAGAATCAAAAGAAAAACTTCATGAACTAATTAAAAAAGTAGAAGAGAGATGTCCTATCTCAGATAATATAAGAAATGTAACACCTGTTGAGATTGTTTTAAAATAAAACTATTTTATATTCGGAATAATACAGAGAAACTCTAAATCACCTTCTCCTTCGTTTATAATTTGATGCTCTTTGTTAGGAGGTATATAAACAAAAAAGTTATTTGAAATATAATAATCTTCTCCATCAATATAAACTTTTCCATCTCCTTTTAAAATAAATATTTCATGTTCATAATTGTGGGAGTGTCTTGGAGAATTTCCACCTTTTTCAATTCTAAAGAATCTCAAGTGAAAGTTTGGCCCTTTAATAAGCCATCTAATGAAAGCATCTTTTGCTCCATGCATCTCAACAATTTCTTCTGGAACCTCAATGTAATTTTTAACAATTTTTTCCATAAATTAATCCTCCTTTGTTTCTAAAAATTTATCTTTTGCTATTTTTAATATAGTTTTTGCAATATCTTTATACATTTGAAAACGAAAGCGCCTTCCTTCTTTAACTCCTATTTTTTCCTCTTTCATAAGTTGTGTAACACCTTCAAGCATAACATATTTAACTTTTATTTTATTTCTCCAAAAATAATCTGATAAAAGAATTTCAAAACCATATCTTACCTCTGGGTCATATTTAAAATTCTCCCAGATTTCTCTTGTCATTGCTCTTTGACCAGATAAAAATGGAGTTAGTTTATGTGAAATATCTGTTGCAAAGCGCCCCTTTTCAAAGATTCCACATGTTGTAAGATACTCTCCTTCAATTATTGGTCTTAAAAGTTCCGTAATATGATGTGATTTTAAACCAATTAAATCTGCATCAAGAAAGAGTATTATATTTCCAGAACTATTTTTAACACCCTCATAAAGAGCATAACCTTTTCCTTTATTTTCTTTAAGATCTATAGTTTTTACTCCAAGTTTTTTTGCAATAATTCCAGTTTTATCTATTGAGCCATCATTAACTACAATAATTTCATCAACAAATGGGTTTTCAATTCCAACCTTTATTACATCTCCTATTGTTTTTTCTTCATTATATGCTGGAATTATCAAACTAATAATCATAAATTTCTTTCCTTAAAAATTCTTTAATATCTTCTTTTTTGAATTTAAAAATTTTATCATCAACTCTTTTTTTTACTTCAACTAAACCTTCATTTTCAAAGGTTTTACCAAAAATGATCTTATAAGGAATTCCAATTAAATCTGCATCTTTAAACTTCTCTCCAGGAGAAATGTCTCTATCTTCAAAAAGAACTTCAAAACCTTCATTTAAAAGTTCAAAGTAAAAATTTTCTGCTTCTTTTGCTGTTTCTATATTTTGTGAAACTGGAATAACAATTATGTGGTATGGAGCTATAACATTTGTCCAAACAATTCCCTTTTTATCTGAGTATTGTTCAATTGTTGCTGCGATAATTCTTCCGAGACCAATACCATAACATCCCATTATAAAAGGTTTAAGCTCTCCATTTTCATCTTGAAAATATGCTTTCATAGATTCAGAATATTTTGTCCCAAGTTGAAATGTATGTCCAAGTTCTATTCCAATTTTTTTAATTAGTTTTTCACCACACTTTGGACATGGATCACCATCTCTCACTTTTCTTAAATCAATAAACTCTTTAACATCAAAATCTCTAGGATATGAAACATGTATATAGTGGTGATCTTTTTTGTTTCCTCCACACGCACCATTTTTTACATACTTTACTCTTGTGTCAGCAATAATCTCCCCAACATATCCAATTGGACCTGAAAAACCAAGTGGTGATTTTGTATATCTTTCAATCTCATTCTCATCTGCTAATCTTATAGATTTAGCATTATAGAAATTTTTTAATTTAACTTCATTTATTTCATCATCCCCTCTTATTAAAACAAGAATTGGCTTTTCATCAATTATATATAAAATTGCTTTTATTAATCTATCTTCACTTAAGTTTAAAAATTTACTAACTTCTTCAACCTTTTTCATATTTGGTGTATAAACTAATTCTAGTGGTTCTTCATTTAAGACCACCTCTTTTATATCGCCACTTTTTGCTGCTTCAATGTTTGCTGCATATCCACATGTTGAACATACAACAAATTCACATTCTCCAATAGATGATTCTGCCACAAATTCATGAGAAATTTTTCCTCCAATTGCTCCAGAATCAGCTTCTACTGTATAATATTTTAATTTGAATCTATCAAATATTTTTTTGTATGCTTCAAATACTTTTTTGTATGTTTCAGAAAGATTATCCCATGAAGAATCAAAAGAATAAAGATCTTTCATTAAAAATTCTCTACTTCTCATTATCCCAAACCTTGGTCTTATCTCATCTCTAAACTTTGTTTGAATTTGATATAAAAGCTGTGGAAGATTTTTATAAGATCTAACACTATTCCTAACTAACATTGTAATTATTTCTTCATGTGTTGGTCCAAGACAAAAATCTCTCCCTCTTCTATCTTTTAATCTAAAAAGTTCATCTCCATAAATATCCCATCTTCCGGTTTCATCCCATGGTTCACGAGGAAGAAGAGCAGGTAAAATAACTTCTTGTGCTCCAATTTTATTCATCTCTTCTCTAATTATGTTTTCAACTTTTTTTAATACTTTAAAACCAATTGGCAAAAAAGCATAAATTCCAGAACTAATTTGTCTTATAAGACCACCTTTTATCATTAATTTATGACTTATAGTTTCAGCATCTTTTGGGTCTTCTCTTTGAATAGGAACAAACAATTTACTTAAATACATATTCACTCCTTTTTAAGTAATTCTTTTTTCAAAAAAGGTATAATCTCTGATTCCTCAATTGATGTAATCATTTTACCATTTTTAAAAAATAATATTTTACCCCTTGTCATTGCAATTCCTATATCTGCATTTTGAGATTCGCCAATTGCATTAACTTCACATCCCATTACTGCAAGTTTTATTGGAATTTTGAGATTTGAAAAATTTTCTTTTACTTCTTTTAAAATTTTTTCAAAATTCTTGTTACATCTTGAACACTTAGGACAAGATATTATTTCAATTCTATCTCTCTTTCTTAACGATAATGATTCTAAAATTTTTCTTCCAATCATTACTTCATAATAGGAGTAATTTGAAAGTGAAACTCTTATTGTATCTCCTATACCCTTTAAAAGTAAATTTGATATTCCTATAGTTGATTTTATTATTCCATCTTCATCGCTTCCTGTTGCTGTAACACCAATATGAATAGGATAATTAAATTTTTCATATAGAATTTCGTTTATTTTAATTGTTTCAACTGGATCATCACTCTTTGCTGAGATCACTATATCAAAAAAATTTAGTTCCTCCAAAATTTTTACTTCTCTCTCAATTGATTCAATCATAATAGATATTCTATCACCCTCTTTTTTTTCGTAAACTAGAGATCCAACATTTGCACCAACTCTAATAGGAATTCCTTTTCTTTTTGCTTCAAAAACAATTTTTTTAATTTTTTCACTATCTTTTATATTTGATGGGTTTAATCTAATTTTTTTAACTCCAGCCTCCATAGCAAGAATAGCAAGTTCATAATTGAAATGTATATCAGCGATAATTGGAACTTTTGAATATTTAACAATTCTCTCAACATCTTCTATACTTTTTTTATCTGGAACAGCAACTCTAATAAGATCAGCCCCCTCATCTATCATAAAATCAATCTCTTTTTTAATGTTTTTAAAATTTTTTAAGTCCCCCTTAATCATACCTTGAAGTAAAATTTCTCCGTCTCCTATTTTTTTATCTCCAATATAAAAAACTCTTTTTATTTTATCCATCTTAAAATATCAAAGAATGTTACAAGAAAGAGAAGTCCAAGCAAAAATATAAAGCCAATTAAATGAACTAAATTTTCTTTTTCTGGTGGTACTCTTTTTTTTGTTATCCATTCATAAATGAGAAATGGAACTCTTCCTCCATCTAGAGCTGGTATGGGAAGAAGATTTGTTAGTGCAAGTAAAATATTTAAGATTGCTGAAAACCAAATTATTCCAAAAATTCCAGCTGATTTTCCAATGTTTGAAGCAACTTGAACTATACCAACAGGTCCAACTACCCCTCCAGTTGCCTTACCTGTGATAAGTAATCTAATTGAAGATAAAAATAGAAGCATAACTCTTAAAACTTCTTTAAATGAAAAATATATTGCTTCAAGAAAGTTTAGTTTTTCAAAACCACTTATAATTCCAATTACCCATCTATCTCCTTCTTTAATAGGTTTCACTATAAAATTTAATTTTTCTTCTCCTCTTTTTACAACAATCTTTATCTCATTTCCATTACTATTCTGAATTTCATTTCTTACATCATCCCATGTTTTTATCTCTTTATCATTAATAAATAAAATTTTATCCCCTTTCTTTAACCCAACTTGATAAGCAGGTGAAGCTTCTTGAACAGAGTATATTGTTGTTGAAAGATTATTAAAATCTCCAAAAGTTGAAAATAAAATTATAAAGATAATCAATGCAAGTAAAATGTTTGCAACAGGACCACCAACAATTGTTAAAAATCTACTTTTAAGTGGTTTTTTGTAATATCCATCTGGAGTATCTAACTTATCATCCATTCCTTTTACCTTTACATATGCAAGAAAAGGAATAATCCTTAAAGAAAATAGTGTCTCATTTTTTGTATAAGAAAAGATTTTTGGTCCAAAACCAATACTAAACTCTTCAACTTGCATTCCACCTTTTTTGGCTGCTAAATAATGACCAAATTCATGTGCAATTGCTGCAATTGACAAAGCAATTATTGCGTAAATTATATACAACTCATCACCTCTTTCATAACAATTTCTTTTGTTTCTTTTTTTAAATCTTCTAAAATAGATAAAGAAAATTCTCTTCTTTCAATTTTATCATAAACCTTTTTAAGAATTTTTCCTATTGATAAAAATGAAATTTTTCCTTGAAGAAATAAATCTGTTAAAATGTCATTAGTGTATATAATTGAAAAAGGCTTTGATCCATTCTCTTTTCCTGCTTCAACTATTACTTCAAAAGAAGGGAATCTCTCTTTTTTAAATTCATAAAATGTTAAATTCTTTTTAAAATCAAATTTTTTATAAAAATTTCTTTCTCTTTCTGGAAATAAAAGAGCTCTTTGAATTGGATACCTCATATCTGGTTCATATAAAAGAGCAAAAACTTCACCATCAACAAACTCAACCATTGAATGAATTATACTTTCTCTATGAATTACAACCTCAATCTTCTCATAGGGAACTTCAAATATTAAATTTGCTTCAACAACTTCCATTCCTTTGTTGAAAAGAGTTGCAGAATCAATTGTAATTTTTTTACCCATACTCCAAGTTGGGTGTTTAAGTGCATCTTCTGGTTTTATATCTTTTATTTCATCTTCACTCAAATCAAAAAATGGTCCACCAGATGCAGTAATTATTATTTTTTCAATTTCATCCTCATATCTTCCTAAAGTCAATTCCCAAATTGCATTATGTTCAGAATCAATTGGAATAAATTTTAAATTTCTTTTTTTTATTTCGTTCATTATTAATTTTCCTGCTGCTACAAATGACTCTTTGTTTGCAATAAATATTTCTTTTGAATGTTTAATTGTCTCAAGTATCCAAAATATATCATCAAGTCCTCTTGATGCAAAAAAGATTATATCAATTTCGCTATCTTTTAAAACATATGGAAAAATTTCTCTAAATAGACCTGAATTTTTGGATTTTAATATATTTTTTAATTCATTTGCTTTGTTTTCATTATTTATTAGAACATATTTAGGTTTAAATTCATTATAGATATTAATTAAAGAACTTAAGTTTTCATTTGCAGAAATACCTTCAAGTTTAAATTTTTGTTTAAAATTTCTTATAATATCAATTGTGCTTTGACCAATTGATCCAGTTGCACCAACAATAAAAATTTTTTTCATAATATAAAATATAAAATAGGAATTGTAAAAATAAAACTATCAACTCTATCAAATAATCCCCCATGACCTAATATTATTTTTCCAGAATCTTTAACTTTAAAATATCTTTTTATTGTTGATTCAAATATATCTCCTAAAAAAGATAAAAAAACTATTAATAAAGGAAAGTAAGATAGTTCAATTATTGAAAAATTTTTAAAAAGCATATTGATCAATAAGAAGAAGATATAAAGAGATACTATACTTCCTAATAAACCTTCAAAACTTTTTCCAGGAGATATATGAGGCACAATTTTTCTTTTACCAAAACTTTTTCCTATAAAATATGCAAAAATATCAGAAATCCATATAGAAATTATGATAATAAATGTTTTTAAAATTCCCTTTTCTTCTCTTAAAAGGAATAGATATAAAAATGGAAAGGTTGAAATAATTAAAAAAGAAAAAGGAAACAAAACTGAATTTAAGAAATTGTTAACATCATCTTTTTTAATTAAAAAAACAATAAAAGAAAATAGAAGAAAGATAAAAATAGATATGTTAGTGTTTAAAATGTAAGGAACCAAAAGTATTGGAAAATAAAAATATTTATAATCTAAATTTGAGATTTTACTAATTTCATAAAAAATTATAAAACTTAAAAATAATAAAAAAATTTTTAAAGAAACCCCTCCAAAATATAAAAATAAAATAAATGGTAATCCAAAATAAATTGCACCAATAACTCTATTTTTTAATTCAGATTGAACCAAAGCGCCTTTTTCTCCTTGAATATTCAATTATTGCTTTTTCAAACTCATTTTCATCAAAATCTGGCCAAAGAGTTTCAGTGAAATATAGTTCTGTATAAGATAATTGATATAGATAATAATTTGATATTCTAAGTTCTCCTGAAGTTCTTATTAGTAAATCTGGGTCCTTAAAAGGATATGTTAAAAGAAATTTTGAAAATTCTTCTTCATTTACCTTTTTAATTCCGCTTTCAATTATTCTATTAACTGCTTGAATAATATCAAACTTCCCACCATAATTTAATCCAACAAGAAGTGTCATTTTATCAAAATTTTTTGAATTCTCTTCAACTCTTTCAATCTCTTTTATCACAAAATCTGGTAGTTCATCTTTTCTTGATAGAAATTTAACTCTTATCCCCTTTTCAACTATTTCATCAAATTCTTTTTGAATAACTTCTTTGAAAAGATTCATTAAAAAATTAACCTCTTCTCTAGGTCTTTTCCAATTTTCTGTTGAAAAAGCAAAAAGAGATAAAACTTTTATCCCCTTTTTATAAGAATAGGTTACTGCTCTTTTAACTGCATTAACCCCTTCTTTATGTCCATATATTCTTGGAAGCCCCCTTTTTTCAGCCCATCTTCCGTTGCCATCCATTATTATGGCAACAGATTCTGGAATAATCAAAGACTCTTTTTCCAAAACTCTTCCTTAACTTAAAATATCTTTTTCTTTTGCCTTTTCGTGATTTGACAAAATCTCATTATACTTATCAGTTAACTTTTGAATTTCATCTTGTAATCTATGACTTTCATCTTCTGAAATCTTTTTTTCCTTTTCACTTTTTTTAATTTTTTCAATAGCATCTCTTCTTATGTTTCTTATTGATACTCTTCTCTCTTCTGTTAATCTTTTTACAAACTTAACAAGTTCTTGTCTTCTCTCTTCTGAAAGAGGAGGAAAGAAAATTTTAATTACATTCCCTTCTACCTGAGGGTTAAGTCCTAAATTTGCTTCATTTATTGCTCTTTCAATGTCTTTAATAATATTTTTATCCCATGGCTCAATAATTATTGTTTGAGGGTTAATTACATTAATTGATGCAACTTGATTTAAAGGAAGTTTCTGACCAAAATACAAGACTCTTATCTCTTCAAGTATCACAGGGTTTGCTTTACCTAATCTTATTTTTGAAAACTCTTCAAGTAAATTTTTTTCAACCTTTTTCATTAATGCTTCTGTTTCTTGAATTATCTCTTTCATATTTATCCTCCCTTAATAATTGTTCCTTCCTCTCCTAATATTGCTTTTATAATACCATCTTTTTTCTTTATATTGAAAACAATTACAGGTATATTTGTCTCTCTTGAAAGAGAAATTGCGGTTGGATCAAGTGCTCTTAAGTTTTTAATTAAAAATTCTGTAAATGTTATTTCTTTATAAAATTTTGCATCTTTATCTATTTTTGGATCTGAAGAGTAAACACCATCAACACTTGTTCCCTTTAATATAACATCAGCACCTATTTCAGACGCTCTAAGTGCCGCTGCTGTATCTGTTGTAAAATATGGGTTTCCTGTTCCTGCTGCAAAAATAACAATTCTCCCCTTTTCAAGGTGTCTTACAGTTCTTCTTCTTATATATGGTTCACAAACTTCAGTTAAGGTTAAAGCAGATTGAACTCTTGTCTCTAAGCCCATTTTTTCAAGAATTGATTGAATTAGAAGTGCATTCATAATAGTTGCTATCATTCCAATATAGTCTGATGTTGCTCTATCTATACCAAGTTTTTCTCCAAGAACACCTCTCCAAATATTTCCACCACCAATAACAATTGAAATTTGGACCCCCATCTCCTTAACTTTTTTAATTTGGAGACAGAGGTCCTTTATAAAATCTATATCATACTCCTCTTCTTTATTTCCTTTTAAAGCCTCTCCTGAAATTTTTAAGAGTATTCGTTTATAATCCATTTACTCTTTTTCCCCAACCTCAAATCTTACAAATCTTCTTACTGTAATATTTTCTCCAAGTTTTGCAATTGCATCTTTAATAATATCAATTACCTTTCTTTTATCATCTCTTATATATGGAAGTTCTAAAAGACAAACTTTTTTATAAAAATCCTCTAATTTTCCTTCAACAATTTTTTCAATTACTTGAGGAGGTTTATTCATATCTTTTAATTGTTCTCTTATAATTTCTTTTTCTTTTTCAACAACTTCTTGAGGTACATCTTCTCTTGAGATATATTTTGGTGAATCAAATGCGATTTGAAGACATAACTCATTCGCAAGTTTTTTGAAATCATCTGTTCTTGCTACAAAATCTGTTTCACAGTTTAGTTCAACCATTACTCCAATTCTTCCTCCAAGGTGAATATATGAGTGTATAATTCCTTGTCTTGTTTCTCTTCCAGCTTTTTTCTCTGCTTGTGCAAGACCTTTTTTTCTTAAATATTCAATTGCTTTTTCAACATCACCTTGAGTTGCCTCAAGTGCCTCTTTGCAATAAGAGATGCTTGCACCAGTTTTCTCTCTTAACTCTTTTATAAGTTCCATATTTGCCATATATTATTCCTCCTTTTCTTCAATCTCGTTTTTGTTTAATCCTTCTTTCATAAACTCTTCAATTTCTTCCTCACTTGTTAAGAATAGTTCTTCAACCTTTTCTTCTTCGCGAGGAATTTCAATAACTTTTCCTTCTTTTCCTTCAATCACAGCATCTGCAATAGCAGAAGTTATTAATTTAATTGCTCTAATTGCATCATCATTAGATGGAATTGGAATATCTGCAAGATCTGGATCACAATTTGTATCAACTATTGCAACAACATGTGATTTTACTTTTTTTGCTTCAATTATTGCATTAACATCCTTTTTTGTATCAGCAACAAAAATTACCTTTGGAATTTTTGGAATACCTCTTAATCCACCAAATAGTTTAAATAGTTTATCTTTTTCTCTTTTAAACTCTTTAAGTTCTTTATATGAATATTTTTGTGTATCTCCCCTCTCTTCCATTCTTATCATCTCTTCTAATCTATCTATTCTTTTTCTTATCTCATAGAAGTTTGTAAGTAATCCCCCAACCCATCTCTCATTTACATAGTACATTCCGCATCTTTCTGCTTCTTCTTTTACAACTTCCTGTGCTTGTTTTTTTGTTCCAACAAAAATAATAATTTCACCTTGCCTTATTAGATCTGAGACAAGTTTTGTTGCTCTATCAATTGCTTCTATTGTGTGTCTAAGGTCAAAGATGTGAATCCCATTTCTTTCCATAAAAATAAATTTTTTCATCTTAGGATTCCATCTCTTGACCTGGTGTCCGAAGTGTGCACCAACTTCAAGAAGTTGTTTCATTGTTACTTGCATATAACATATTCCTCCTTTTAGGTTTTTGTCCTCCGCTTCGTCATCTTCTCTTCACACCTCTTGAATTTCAAGAGGCACCTTGAAGAGAATCAGAAGCGTGTGTTTTTAAAATCTAAATCTTTATATCATAATTAAACAATAAAATCAATATAAGATTTTATTCCATTACCCAAACCCAAAATGGTAAAACAAATATTTTTTTATTATCGATATATATTTCATCCTCTTCATCAAGAGTTATTATTTTTAAATTGTCACATTTTAATTCATTAGATGCTTTTTTTAAGGCATTTATTTCTCTTTCTTTTACTTTTAAGTCATTTATAGAAATTGTAACTTGAATAAGTTCCGTTATTTTACCATCAACTAAAGTTAAAAAATCTACTTCGTTTTTATAATAATCTTTATAATAATAAATTTCATATAGTGGGGTTCTTATTTTTCTTTGAATTAATTCAATAAAAACAGCATTTTCTAAAATTCTTCCCATATCATCACTAAATTTGAAACCATATGCTTTTCTTAAACCAATATCAACAGTATAAATTTTCTTATTAGATAAATTTTGTTCTTTCAATGAATAAGAAAATTTTTTCAAAAAATAGAATATATTTGAGTCTTCTAAATAAGATATATAGTTAATCAATGTTTTTCTCGAAAGTTGATAATTTGTTTTAAACCATCTATACAATGAATTAATTGATAACAAAGTAGATACATTAGTAGTTAAATATTTAATTAGTTCTTTTAATAAAAAATTATTTTTAATTCTGTATCTTTCAATAAGATCTTTTAAATACATTGTTTCTAAATAATCTTTTAAAATTCTTATTTTGGTTTCTTTATCTTCTTCAATTACGACTTCTGGAAAACCACCAAATTCAAGATATTGATTGACTAAATTTAATATTTTAAACCTATCCTCAGAATAAATAGTTTTTTTATCAATAATAATATTGTAATATTTAAAAATTTCCCTTATAGAAAAAGGGAGAATTTCATAATTTATAGCTCTACCTCTTAGTTGTGTAGCTATTTCTTTACTCATAAATTTTGATGATGAACCTGTTAAAAATATTCTAAATTTTTGAGTATCATATAATCTTCTTACACCTATTTCCCAATCCTTTACATTTTGTATCTCATCAAAAAATATATAATTTATCTTTTTGTAAAATTCTGGATAAAGTTCTTTATATGATTCATAAATAAGCTCTAGACCTTTTGAATCTATTGGAAGAAGGCGAGGATCGTCAAAGTTTAAATATATTATCTGTTCTTTTGAAACCCCCTTATTTAATAAATTCTTCATAACTTGATAAAGAAAATATGTTTTTCCAGATCTTCTTGGTCCTGTAATTGCTATAATTTTATTTGTGTTAAGATTAATATTCAAATCTCTTTCTATTAACCAAGGTAAACTTTTTTCTTGTGATTCCAATATAACTCTTTTTATAATTGTTTTATCCATGTTGTCCTCCTTAGGGGACAAAATTTTAAAAATATTGTATCATATAGGGGACAAATTTCAAGAAAATTTAAAATGATATAATGATAAAGAAATTATTAATGGAGGTGAAATGTGAAAATTTTTATCTCTGTCGATATGGAAGGAATATCAGGTTTAACTTACTGGAAAGAAAAAGAGGAAAAAATAGAAAAGTTTATGACAGACGAGGTTTTAGCAGTTATAGATGGTATAAAAGATTTTAATAAAGAAGCAGAAGTTGTTTTATGTGATTCTCATGCTTACGGAAGAAATTTAGATATAAAAAGGATATATGATGATGTTAAAATAATTTCTGGTTATCCTAGAGAATTTTATATGATATCAGGAATTGATGATAGTTTTGATGCAGGGATGTTTATAGGTTATCATGCACCTGTTGGTTCATTAAATGGAGAAATGGATCATACATATTCAAGTTCAACAATATTTGAAGTTAAAATAAATGGAATTTCTATCGGAGAGGCAGAAATAAATGGAGCGTTTCTTGGAGAATACAACATTCCAGTTGTTTTAATTTCAGGTGATGATAAGTTAAAAAATTTTTCTCAAAAATTTTTCCCTCAAACAAAATTTGTTATAACAAAAGAATCTCTTGGTAGATTTTCTGCAAAACTATATCACCCAGATTTAATTCATAAAATATTAAGAGAAGAAGCAAAAAATTCTTTAAAAGAAATAAAAAATATAAAACCATTAAAATTTGATAAACCTATAAAAATAGAAATAACTTTTATAAACACTTTAATGGCGGAATTTGCATCACTTATCCCATTTTCAAAAAGAGTAGATGGAAGAACTATTTCATTTGAAAGCACATCTTTTAAGGAGATTTATAATTTTTTAATGGCAAGTTTATCACTTGCCTATAATGCAAAAAATTTTTAAAGAGGTTAAATATGGAGTATGATATTTTAGATATATCATTAAGCGAAAAGGGTTTTAAAAAAATAATTTGGGCTCAAAATGAGATGAAAGTTTTAGAGGTGATAAAAGAGAAATTTAAAAAAAATTTACCCTTTAAGGGTCTAAAAATAAGTTGTTCTCTTCATATAACTCCTGAGACAGCAAATCTTGTTATAACTTTAAAAAAAGGAGGAGCAGAAGTTTTTTTGTGTGCTTCAAATCCACTTTCAACAAAAGATGATGTTGCTGCATCATTAGTTAAAGATTTTGAAATTCCAGTATTTGGAATTAGAGGAGAAGATAAAGAAACTTATTTTAAACACATTGAGAATGTTATATTAAAAGAACCAAATTTAACTGTTGATGATGGAGGAGACCTTACAGTTATGATACATGAAAATTTTAAAGATAAAACTCAAAAAATAATTGGTGGTACTGAAGAAACAACAACAGGTGTTATTAGATTGAGAAGTTTAGAGAGAGAAGGAATCCTTCTTTATCCTATCATTGCAGTTAACAATGCAAAAACTAAAAGGTTTTTTGATAACAGATTTGGTACAGGACAATCAACAATTGATGGTTTACTTAGAGCAACAAATATTCTTCTTTCAAGTAAAACAGTTGTAGTTTGTGGATTTGGATATTGTGGAAAGGGAATTGCAGAAAGAGCAAGGGGAATGGGAGCACATGTTATTGTTTGTGAGGTTGATCCTGTGAAAGCACTTGAAGCATATATGGAAGGTTATGAAGTTATGAAAATTGATAAAGCAGTTCTTTATGGTGATATTTTTATTACAGCAACAGGAAATATAAATGTTATTAAAAAAGAGCACATTTTAAAAATGAAAGATGGAACAATTTTAGGAAACTCAGGGCACTTTAATGTGGAAATTGATATAAATGGTTTAAATGAAATTACTTTAGAAAAAAATGAGATAAGAGAAAATTTAACTGAGTATAAATTAATTAATGGAAAAAAAGTATATTTGATTTCTGAGGGAAGGCTAATGAATTTAGGCGCAGCAGAAGGGCATCCCCCATCAGTTATGGATATGAGTTTTGCAAATCAAGCTCTTTCTCTTGAATACCTTGTTAAAAATAAAGAGAAACTTTTAAAAAAAGTTTATGATGTACCAGAAGAAATAGATTATGAAGTTGCAAAAATAAAACTTAAAACTCTTGGCATAGAAATTGATGAATTAACAAAAGAACAAGAAAATTATCTTAAAAGTTGGAAAATTTTATAAAATAAAATTGGTGGCCCCAGGCGGAATCGAACCGCCATTGCCGCCTTGAAAGAGCGGTGTCCTAACCGTTAGACGATGAGGCCACCATGGTGAGCCGCGCAGGAATCGAACCTGCGACACCCGGCTTAAAAGGCCGGTGCTCTACCGACTGAGCTAGCGGCCCAATTTCATATTAATTTTACAAATTATTATAAATAAGTCAAGATATTTTATGTTAAAAATCATTGAAAAAATATAACTCCTTTTATAAAATAATAAAATTAGGAGAAAGAATTTGGTAATTAAGAATTTAGTTATAAAAAGAATGAAAAACTTCAATGGATGATGAATTTATCAAAAGACAAGAGAAAGGAAAAATCAATTCAGGTCATTTGAAAAGGAGAAATAGATTAAGCAAAAAGTATAAGAGAATTAGTATCTTGGTTTATGAGGATTTGTTTTTATAATTTTTCCTTCAAAAGCATAAATTGTTCTCTCACATAAATTTGTTATGTGGTCACCAATTCTTTCATAGTGTTGGCTAATCTGAAGAAGCGCATTTGCTCTTTTTATATTTCTTGGGTCCTCAAGCATGTATGTTAATAGTTCTCTAAAAATTTGCGAATTTAGATCATCAATAAGGTCATCTTCTTCAATTGTTATTTTACTTATCTCTATATCTTTTTCTAAAAATCCTTTAATTGCATTATCAAGCATTCTAATACATATATCTTTCATTCTTGGTAAATCTATTAAAGGTTTTAAATGTGGTTCATCTGCAATAGTCATAGTTATTTCAGCAATATCAACACAGTGATCTGCCATTCTCTCAAGGTCAATGTTATCAAATAAAATTGCACTAATTGTTCTTAAACTTTCTGCCTTCGGATCTTGTGTTGCAATTATTTGAAGCGTTTCTTTTTCGAGTTCCATAGATTTTTCATCAATTAAGTCATCTCTATTAATTACTTCATTACACAAATTTTTATCTCTCTCTTTTAATGCTATAAAAGATTTTTCAATTTGATCTCTCACAATAAGTGAGAGGTTTACCAACTTCTCTTTTAAATATAAAATCTTCTTTTCTAAAATTTCACTCATCTTTCATACTCTCCTTTTTTATCCAATTTTACCAATAAGATACTCTTCTGTTTTTTTATTTTTTGGAACAGTAAACAAATCGGTTGTAGTTCCAAACTCAACTAAATCTCCAAGATAAAAGAATGCAGTATAATCAGATACTCTACCTGCTTGTCCAATATTATGAGTTACTAATATAATAGTAACACTTTTTTTAAGTTCTATCATAAGTTCTTCAATTTTAAGAGTTGAAATTGGATCAAGAGCAGATGTTGGTTCATCTAAAAGCAAAATTTCTGGATTCATAGCAAGAGCTCTAGCAATACATAATCTTTGTTGTTGTCCTCCAGAAAGAAAAACTCCTCTTTTGAAGAGATTATCTTTTACCTCATCCCATAAACCACTTTTTTTGAGTGATTCTTCAACAATTCTATCTTTTTCTTCTTTTGAAAGTTTTACACCTGTTAAAATGTAACCTGCAATTACATTATCATAAATTGACATTGTTGGAAATGGATTTGGTTTTTGGAAAACCATACCTATTTTTTGTCTTACAATCATAGGGTCCATTTTGTATATATCTTCTCCATTCAAAAGAATTTCTCCCTCTACTCTTGCTTTAGGAACAAGTTCATGTAATCTATTAAGACATCTTATAAATGTAGTCTTGCCACAACCTGATGGTCCTAAAATTGAAGTTATTCTATTTCTGTAAATATCTAAATTTATATCATTTAAGACTTTATGTTCTCCAAAATAAGCATTTAAATTTTTAATTGATAAAATTACATTTTCCATCTTTTCTCCAAAAATCTTCCAATAATATTCATTGATAAAACAATTATAATTAAAATTATTGATGCTGCAAATGCTTGATTATGCCACTCCTTATATGGACTAGTTGCATAAACAAATATTACATAAGGAATTGTACTCATTGGTTTAAATATATTGAAATTTAAAAATTGATTTCCAAATGCTGTGAATAAGAGAGGAGCAGTTTCACCCATTATTCTTGAAATTCCAAGTAAAATTCCTGTTACAATTCCAACAAATCCATAGGGCAAAAGAACCTTTAAAACAACTCTATAATATGGAGCACCAAGTGCAATTGCACCTTCTTTTATTTCTTGTGGAACCATGTTTAAAATCTCTTCAGTTGATTTGATAACAATTGGAAGCATCATAATAGCAAGTGCTACACTTCCAGATATAGCAGAAAAATGTTTCAGCGGTTTAACAACCCAAATGTAAGCAATTATACCCATAACAATTGATGGAATACCTTGGAGTGTATCAACTAAAATTTTTACAAATTCTGAAATTTTTGTCTCTTTAAATTCTGATAAGAAAACTCCAACAATAATTCCAATTGGTATTGCAATTAAAGATGCAACTCCAACAATTATAAAACTTCCCACAATAGCATTTAAAATTCCACCCCCAGGTTCTCCAACTGGCCTAGGTAGAGAAATTATAAATCTTAAGTTTAAATATTTAAAACCTCTAATAAAAACAAAATAAATTATTAAAAATAAAGGAATTATTGAAAAATATGTAAAAATTGTAACAATAGTTTTAAAAAATTTATCTTTTTTTATTCTACTTTCATAATCATGATGAGAAACATTCATATTAGAAAGAAACCTTTCTTATTATTATTCTTCCCAAAATATTAATAATAATTGAAATTAAGAAAAGAATTAAACCTATTTCAATTAAAGAAGAGAGATGTAAAGTTGAAGTTGCTTCTGTAAATTCATTTGCAATTAAACTCGCCATTGTTTGTCCAGGAGAAAATATGCTTGTTGGAATTCTATTTGCATTTCCTATTACCATCGTTACAGCCATTGTTTCACCAAATGCTCTTCCAAATGATAAGAGAAAGCCTCCAAAAATACCTTTAAATGAAAACGGAATAAGCACTCCTTTAATAACCTCAAATTGTGTTGCTCCAAGAGAAATTGCACCTTCTTTTACCTCTTCAGGAACAAGAGAGAGTACCTCTTTTCCTATTGATGCTGAATATGGAATAATCATAATTGATAAAATCAAAGATGCAGTAAAAATCCCTACACCTATTGGTTGAATACCAGTTTTCATTTGTATATTTCTTATGAATGGTGCAAGAATAAATAGCCCCCAAACACCAATTACAACAGAAGGAATTCCAGCAATAAGCTCAATTAATGTTTGAATTAATTTTGAAATTGCTTTATTTTTTAAAATCTCAGATAAATAAATTGAAATAGAAAGCGAAAATGGTATTGTAATTAAAAGAGAAATAAAAGAAGTTAAAAGAGTTCCAATTATAAAAGGAACTGCTCCAAATTTTAGGTTGACAGGGTCCCACTCTTTTGTAAAAAGAAATTTTAATCCAAATTCTTTTAATGATGGGATTGATGAGAAAATAAGTGAAAGAAAAATCGCTGATAAAAGAAAAATCATTAAAATTCCACCAAGAAAAAGGACAATTTTAAAGACCCTGTCAACCTTCATCTCTTATTTTAAATTATACTACTTTATTGGTTTTCCACCAAAGGTTATACTTTTAATATTTTCTTCATTAATTTTTTTGACAGCATCTGGTATTTTTCCATATAAAAGTTGTTCATTGTATTCTTGTGCTTCACTATTCATCCATTTTAAAAGATTAAAAAGTGCTTTTGCTCTATTTAAATCTCTTCCACCATAATTTTGCTCTTTATAAACAATAATCCATGTGAAACTTGATATTGGATATCCATCTGGGTTATCTGTGTCAACTATTGAAACTTTTGTATGTTTTGGAATTGAAACATTTGCTGCAGCAGAAACTGCTTTTAAATCTGGATTAACAAATTTACCAGATTTATTTCTAACCATAGCATAAGGCATTCCATTTTGTTCTGCATAAATTTTTTCTACATAACCTATTGCACCTGGTGTTTGTTGTACAATACCTGCAACACCAGCATTTCCTTTACCACCTAAACCAACTTTCCAATTAAGTGATTTGCCTTTTCCCATTTCATTTTTCCATGTTTCACTCACCCTTGAAAGATAGTCACTAAAAACAAAGGTTGTTCCACTTCCATCTGACCTATGAGCAACTGTTATATCTAAATTTGGTAATTGAATATCTGGATTTAGTGATGTTATTCTTGGATCATTCCATTTTGTAATTTTTCCCATAAATATATCTGCAATTACATCTCCTGTAAGTTTTAATTTTGGGTTTCCTGGTAAATTATAAGTAACAACAACTGCTCCAAGAGCAACTGGTATATGAATTATTTCTGCCCCTGCCTTTTTTTCTTCCTCATCTGTCATTGGTGCATCAGTTGCTCCAAAATCAACAACTTTTTCAATTAATTGTTGTATTCCACCACCAGATCCAATTCCTTGATAGTTTACTTTTACTAAACCTTGAGTTTTAGTGTTATAAACATCAAACCATTTTGTATAAAGTGGTTGCGGAAATGTAGCTCCTGCACCTAAAAGTTCAACTGGTTGTGCTTTTTCCTCTTTTTTACAACCATAAAAAGATAATAATGAAACAACTAGCCCTAAAATAATAAGGCTTAAAAGAAACTTTTTCATAAAAACCTCCTAAATAGTTCTTTCACAATTAAATTTTTACAATTATCTGTTAACTAAAATTAATTTTTTTGTTAATTTTCTGTTAAATTTTGAGGAAGTGTGATTTTAAATTTACTTCCTTTACCTAATTCGCTTTCAACATCGATTTTACCTTTATGAAGAGAAATTATATGTTTAACAATAGAAAGACCAAGGCCAGTTCCACCAGTTTTTCTTGATCTTGATTTATTAACAACATAAAATCTTTCAAAAATTCTATTCAAATGTTCTTTAGGAATTCCAATTCCACTATCTTCAATTTCAAATATTGCATTTTCACTATCTTTTGAAAAAGTTATTTTTATATAACCTTTATCTGTATAATTTATTGCATTATCTAATAAATTAATTAATGCTTGTTCAATTTTAAACTCATCTCCCCAAATTGTTGTATCATCTGATTTTATATCTACTATAACTTGAAGGTTCTTTTCTTTAATTTTATTCTCAAATATTTTCAGAGTGTATTGTATAGTTTCTTTAAAATCAAATTTTTTTATTTCAAACTCTCTTTTCTCCTCTAATTTTGATAGAGTTAAAAGATCATTTATAATATTAATCATTCTATCAATATTTCTTTTTATTATTTCTAAATAATTTTTGCTTTTAATTTCATCCTCAATTGTTTCTATAAAACCTTTTATTGCCGTAATAGGTGTTTTTAACTCGTGTGATGCATCTTTTACAAAATCTCTTTTTATTTCTTCAAATTTTTTAATAGAGGTTATATCAAATATTGAAAATACCTTCTCTTTTGTTTTTTCAATTGAATTTTTACAAATTAAATAAAATTTATTTAATTTTTCAAACTCCAATTTTTCATAAGAGTCATTTTTTAAGCCTTCTTTAATAAAATTAATAATATCTAAATCTTTTATTATTTCCCAATAATATTTTTTTAAAACATTTTTTTCGTTAAAAAATTCTTCAAATTTTTTATTTGCAAATGTAATTTTACCCTGAGAGTCTATTACAAATATAACTTCACCAGTAGAAGTAAGAATTGAATTTAATCTTTCTCTATCTAATTCAACTTGAGTTAAGAGATTTTCAATTCTTTCTCCAAGAACATTTATATTTTCTCCTAACTCTTTAAACTCATCTTCTCTTAAAATAATCTTTTCTTTGTAATCTCCTGAGAGAAGTTTTGAAATTTTTAATTTAATAAGTTCTAGAGATTCTTTTAAATTTTTTGAATAAAGATAAAAGATATAAAAACCTATTAATAGTGAAATAATTGATATTAAAGCAATTTCAAAAATAAGCATAATAATAACATTATTTAATTCTTTTAAAGATAAACTTACTCTTGAGATATAAATTTCATTATTTATATTTATTGGAACAGCAATATAAAGCATATCCTCTTTTGTGGAAGTTGAAAATCTAATAGATTTACCTATATTCCCATTTAATGCTTCAATTATTTCTGGTCTTGTTTTATGATTCTCCATTGTTTCAATATCCAAAATTGAATCTCCAAGAACAACTCCATTTTTATCAATAATTGTTATTCTAAAACCCTTAAGAGTTCTAATTTTCTTTACAAAATTATCTATTTCTTCAATTTTATTTGATTCAACAAGATTTTTAACCTCTTCTGAAATTGAATTAGCAATCATAATTAAATTAGATTCATAACTCTTAATAAATTCTCTTCTTATATAAATTGATGATATTGAGAGAATTAAAATAAATGAAATTAAAATTGATATTAAAATTTCTCTAATTAATTTTTTCTGTAGATTACTCTTCTTCAAATTTATATCCAACTCCTCTCACATTTTTAATTAAATTTCCATAACTTTTTAATTTATCTCTTAGATGTTTTATATGAACATCAATAGTTCTATCAATAACAATCTTATCCATTCCCCATAATATATCCAAAAGTTCTTCTCTTGAAAGAACTTCACCTTTTCTTTTATAAAGTGTTAGTAAAATATTAAATTCGGTTTTAGTTAAATCAATCTCCTCATCATTAATAAAAACTTTATACTTTTTTGGATAAATAATGAAATTTTCATTTATTTTTATTTTTTCCTCCTCTTTAATATGTTTTGTCCTTCTTAATAAAGCCTTTACTCTTGCTAAAAGCTCTCTTACTGAAAATGGTTTTACAATATAATCATCTCCTCCTATTTCAAAACCAACAACTTTATCTATTTCACTTCCCTTTGCTGTTAATATTATAACAGGTGTATTTGGATATTTATCTTTAATCAATTTTATAAGTTCGAACCCCTCAATATCTGGAAGCATAAGATCTATAATCATTAGATCAAATTTCTCCTTTTCTAATGCTTTAAGAGCACTTAGTCCATTTTCAAAAAGATATGTTTTATAACCTGAATTCTTCAAGTTAATATCAATAAGATCTAAAATGTCTCTTTCATCATCAACTATTCCAATTTTTCCATTCATTTTCTTAATAAAATTATACAATTTCTTTTATGTTAAAATTTAAAATATGAATAGCGATTTACAAAAATTAAAAAATCTTATTGAATCTTCTTATAATATTGTTGCTTTAACTGGTGCGGGAATTTCAACAAATGCAGGTATTCCTGATTTTAGAGGACCAATGGGAATTTATACAACTAAAAGATATGATCCAGAAAAAACATTTGATATAAATTATTTTTTTATAAATCCCCAATATTTTTATGATTTTGCAAGAGATTTTATAACACTTCTTGAAAAAGTTGAACCAACTTTTACTCATAAATTTCTCGCAAAGTTGGAAAAATCTGGAAAGCTTAAAGGAGTAATAACACAAAATATAGATATGTTGCATGAAAGAGCAGGAAGTAAAGTTGTAATAACTCTTCATGGTTCAATTGAAAAATCTTATTGCTTAAATTGTGAAAAAGAATATTCTCTTAATCAAATGAAAGAGAAGATAAAAAATGAAAAAATTCCAAAATGTGATATATGTGATGGGTTAATTAAACCAAATATTGTATTTTTTGGTGAAAGTGTTCATGATTTTGATAAGGCAATAGAACTTACCAATAAAAGTGATTTACTTCTTGTTATTGGAACAAGTTTAAAAGTTTATCCAGCATCTTATATTCCAAATTATGCATCTGGAAAAATTGTTATTGTGAATAAAGGTGACATTTCTTTAAAACAAATAAAATATGACCTTTATATAAATTCAGATATTGATGAAGTATTTAGAGAATTAGATGAAATTTTAAATTTGGAGGTTTAAGATGATTGAAGAAAGAATTAAAGAACTTGGATTTTCTTTACCAGAACCATCAAAACCTGTTGGTTCATACATTCCATGTAAAAGAGTTGGGAATTTAATTTTTCTATCTGGTGTCATTTCTGAAAAAAAGGGAAAATTAGGAAAAGATCTAAGTGTTGAAGATGGATATGATGAGAGTAAAAAAGTAATTTTAAAACTTCTTTCAAATTTAAAAGAATTTTTAGGAACACTTGATAAAGTAAAAGAAATAGTTAGAGTTGAAGGATTTGTTGCATCTTCTGAAAATTTTTTTGATCAACCAAAGGTTATAAATGGTGCAAGTGATGTACTTTTTCAAATTTTTGGTGAAAGAGGAAAACATTCTAGAATTGCAGTTGGTGTAAAAGAACTTCCTTTAAATTCGGCAATTGAAATTTCTATGATTGTGGAGGTTGAAGAATGAATAGAGAAGAAGCAATTAATTTAATCAAAGAGAGGCTTCAAGATGTAAATTTGATTAATCACTCAATAGCAGTTGGTGCAATTATGAAAGGAGTTGCTAGATATTTAAACCAGGATGATAAAAGATGGGAGTTGTGTGGAATATTACATGACATTGATTATTCAGAAACAAAAGATGATCCTTTTAAACACTCCCTAATTGGTGGTGATATTTTAAAATCAATGGGTTTTGATGATGAATTTGTTAATGCTGTTAAATCTCATAATGAAAGACATGGAATTCCAAGAGATTCTTTGCTTGCAAAAGCACTATTTGCAATAGATCCTCTTTCTGGTTTAATTGTTGCGACTGCCCTTGTGATGCCTGATAAAAAACTTCAAAGTGTTAAAGTAAGTTCAGTTATGAAAAAATTTAAAACAAAAGAGTTTGCAAGAGGAGCCGATAGAGAACAAATAAAAACTTGTGAGACAGAACTTAATATTCCACTTGAAAAAATTATTGAAATTGCACTTGAATCAATGAAGGAGATTGCAGAAGAAATTGGTCTTTGATGATTTATTAATTAATTTAGATTTTATAAATTTAAAAGTTAAGATAAAAGACAATAAAATAATTGGAACAGAAATTCTTTTTAATGGTGAAGAAAATTTTAATAGAAAATATAAAGAGATTATTGATGAGATAAAAAATTATTTTTATGGTAATAAAGTAAAATTTGATTTAAATTTTATATCATTTGACTCACTCACAAATTTTCAAAAAGAGGTTCTTATTCTTCTTTCAGAAGTCCCAAGAGGAAAGGTAACTACTTATAAAAATATTTCATTAAAACTAAAAAAGGAAAAAGTATATAGAGCAGTTGGAAATGTTATGAAAATAAACCCTTTTCCAATTATTATTCCTTGTCATAGAGTTATAAAAAGCGACCTCTCTTTAGGTGAATATCGTTATGGAAAAGATTTAAAAAGAAAAATTCTTGTTTTTGAAGGAGTTAAATTTTTAAATGAAAATGAGATCAAAAGAGAATGTGTTTATAATTAAGAAGATGAAGAAATTTATAATTTTTTTATTAATTTTATTTTCTATTTCTCTTTTTTCCTGTAAAAAAGAGATAAAAACTATTAAAATTGGAATAAACATAGATTATCCTCCATTCTCATTTAAAGAAAATGAAAAATTGGTTGGCTTTAATATAGATTTTTTAAATCTTCTTTTAAAAGAGTTAAATTTGAAAGGTGAATTTTTAGAAATAAAGGATATTAATTTTGAAATTCTTTTAAATAATGAAGTTCAATTTATAATAGGAGGATACCCTTTGAAATATAAATATCCTCAAGGTGTTTCAATAACTATGCCATATTTTGATCTCTCATATTATCTTATTTCAAGAGTCGATATGCCAATTGATTCAATTAATTCTCTTGAAGATAAAAAACTTATTCTTCCAATGTATACTTTTGCTGAAGAGATTGTCAAAAATGTAAAAAATCTTATAAAAATTCCTTATAAGAATTTTAATGAAGCAGTAATAAGTTTAGAAAATAAAGATGCAGATGCAATTCTTATTGAAAGAACATTTTTTGATATTTATAAATTAGATGAAAATAAATTTTTCAAAGCAAAAGTTTATGATAATGGGTTAGTTATTGTTCTAAAAGATGATAATAATGATTTAAGAAATAAAATAAATAATGCAATTTCAAAGATAATCAATAGTAAAGATTATAAAAAATTAATTTTAAACTGGTTTGAGGAGGAGAGATGAAAAAGTTTAGAGTTGCTGTTTATGGAACAGGTGCAATGGGAACTGGGATTATTTCTTTAATTCTTGAAAAAGAGAATTTAGAATTAGTAGGTGTAATTTCAAAAAGAAAAGAGAGAGAAGGTTTAGATGTTGGTGAAATTTTAGGAAGAGAGAAGATAGGAATTAAAATTGAATTAGATCCATTGCAAGTTATAAAAAAAGGTGTTGATGTTATAATTCACTCAACTTGTTCAAGAGTAAAAGATGCTTATCCAGAGATTGTGCCTCTTTTAAAAAATAGAGTAAATGTTATTACAATTGCTGAAGAGATGTCTTATCCATGGAGAGCATCAAAAGAACTTGCAGATTCACTTGATTCTATAGCAAAACAAGGAGGAGTATCACTTCTTGGAACAGGAGTTAATCCTGGATTTGTATTGGATACATTAATTATTGCATTAACAGGTGTTATGAAAAAAATTGAAAAAATATATGCAAAAAGAGTTAATGACCTTTCTCCATATGGACCATCTGTTATGAAAACTCAAGGAGTTGGAACAACTCTAGATGAATTTAATGATGGCTTAAAAAGCGGTGAAATTGTTGGACACTTTGGGTTTCCTGAATCAATTAGTATGATTTGCGATGCTCTTAATTGGAAACTTGATAATATAATTGAATCAAGAGAGCCAATTATATCGAATGTGTATAGGAAAACACAATATGTTGAAGTAAAACCTGGAATGGTTGCAGGTTGTAAACATGTTGCGAAAGGGATTGTTAATGGTGTGGAGAAAATAATTCTAGAACACCCACAACAAATTTTACCTCACCTTGAAGGTGTTGAAACAGGAGATTATATTTTTATTGAAGGCGAACCGCCTATAAACTTTGTTAATAAACCTGAAATTCAAGGTGGAGTTGCAACAATTTCAATTGCTGTTAATATGATACCTCTTGTTTATGAAGCAAGACCAGGATTAATTACAATGAAAGATCTTCCTGTACCAAGATTTTTGGTTTGATGGTTATTAAAATTTTAACATTAATAATTTGGATTTTATGGTTGATTATCTATTGGGGAGGGGGTGTTAATTTATTTAAAACATTTATAAGGTCATATAAGATAAAATCATATTTTTATGATAAATTTTTTATTTTAGGACTTGTTATCTTATCCAATATAATGCTTTGGACAGGATATTTTTCAATAAGATTAAATTTAAACTTTAAAATCTATTTAAATGGAGATTTTTATAATATTTTCGGATTTTTAATGGTTTTAATTGGCGCTCTCTTATCTTTTTATGGAAAACTTCAAATGAGAGAATCTTGGAGCGCATATACAAAACCAAATGATAAAATGATTATTATTGATAAAGGTTTATACTCGATTGTAAGACATCCTATATATCTATTTTCAATTTTTATGACTATAGGAACTGTTTTAGTTTTTCCCTTTTTATGGAACTTTATTTGTGGTTTCTTAATGGTTCTTCTTTATATTTTTAAAATGAAATTTGAGGAAGAAATGCTTATTAAAACTGTTCCTGAGTATAAATATTATATGAAAAGGGTAAAATACAAACTAATACCATTTTTATTTTAAAAATCTTTTTTAGAAGGGTTTTTTTTCTTTATTGACTTATAATATATAGGGTTGTAAATTAAAATAAAGACCTTTAATTATTAAGGAGGATATAATGGATAAAAATATAAATCTTACACCTCAAGCAAAACTCGTTCTTGAAAAAAGATACCTTAAAAAAAATGAGAAAGGTGAGGTAATTGAAACACCTTTTGAATTATTTGAGAGAGTAGCAAGAGTAATCTCAAATATTGATAGAATTTATAACAAAGATGTAGATATTGAAAAAGTATTTGAAGAATTTTTAAATATGATGGTAAATTTAGAATTTTTACCAAATTCACCAACACTTATGAATGCAGGTAGAGAATTAGGAATTCTTTCTGCTTGTTTTGTTCTCCCAGTTGGTGATTCTTTAACAGAAATTTTTGATGCGGTAAAATACACAGCTTTAATCCACCAATCAGGAGGCGGAACAGGGTTTTCTTTTTCAAAATTAAGACCTAAAGGTGATATTGTGAAATCAACTATGGGTGTTGCATCAGGTCCTCTCTCATTTATGGAGGTTTTTGATAAAGCAACTGAAACAATAAAACAGGGTGGAGTAAGACGTGGTGCAAATATGGGAATCTTAAGAGTTGACCATCCAGATATTTTAGATTTTATAACAGCAAAAGATAAAGAAGGTGTTTTAACAAACTTTAATATTTCTGTAGCAATAACAGATTATTTTATGAATAAATATTTTAATGATGAAGAATATGAATTAATAAATCCAAGAGATGGGAGAATTTGGAAAAAATTAAAAGCAAGAGAAGTTTTCGAGCTAATTGTTGAACACGCTTGGAAGAGTGGAGACCCAGGAGTCATTTTTATAGATAATATAAACAAGAAAAACCCAACTCCTCATCTTGGAGAAATAGAATCAACAAACCCATGTGTTGTAGGAGATACATTAGTTTATACAGAAAGAGGTTTAATTAAAGCCAAGAATTTACAAAAAGGTTTAAAAGTTTGGGGTGGAGATGGTTGGAATGAAATTACTGAGGTTATTAATAATGGGGTTCAAAAAGTTGATAAAATAATTATAGAATCTGGACTTAATTTAAGAATCACAAAAGACCATAAATTACTTACTGAGAATGGTTGGAAAAAACTAGAAGAAATAGAAAAAGGAGATAAAGTTTTTGTTCCATTAAATATGCCTGAGATCAAATCCAAAGATATAGATCTTGAATTTTATGAACTATTAGGTTATTTTTTAGGTGATGGCTCTTTAAGTAATACTAATCATATAACTCTTCATGTTGGAAATGAAAAGGAGCTAATTAAATATTTTTCACCAATTCTTAAAAAATATTCTGGTTCATCTTATGTTATTGAAAGAGATAATCAATATATATTAGACACCCATAGAAAAAACTTTGCTGATAAATTTAGAGAAATTTTTAATATTGAAATTTCTAATGCGCCAGAAAAATTTATACCTGATAAACTGCTTGAAAATGGAACTGATGCAATAAAGTCAATTTTAAGAGGCTTATTTA